>NZ_JBDPMC010000087.1:0-24626 GCF_039871625.1 Micromonospora sp. B11E3
CCGCGGCCGGTTCGAGGACGAGGTATCGGCCGGTGTCGGTCTTCACCACTGGCACGGGCATCCGCCCGTTCTTCGCCCATGACCACGCAGTCTGGTAGTGCACACCGTTCCGACGCGCCCACTCGGATAACTTCACCCACCGATGATCCCATATGAAAGATGAGAATCAATGATGGGACACGAAGCAGTCTTTGGCCCCGGGAACCGACTCCAGAAAAGCAGCGGCCTCCCGGGCCGCCCCGGCCGGGTCGCCGGCCCGGATCGCGGCGACCAGCCGGGCGTGGTCGATGTACCGCTCGGGCTCCAGCGCGTCGCCCATCGCCTGCGCGACCGTGCAGCGCAGCGCCGCGCCGACCGAGGCGTACAGCTCGGCGAGCATGCCGTTGTGCGCGGCGGCCACCACGGCCGTGTGCAGCGCCGCGTCGGCCTCCACGAACTCGTCGACCCGGCCGGTGCGCCAGGCGGCCTCCCGCGCGTCGAGGGCGGCGTCGAGCGCCGCCAGGTCCTCGGGCGTACGCCGCAGCGCCGCCAGCCGGGCCGCCTCCACCTCGAACGCGCGGCGGACCTCGGTCACCTCGGCCATCCGGTCGTCGGTGAGCCGGCGGGCCACCACGGGGGCCAGCTCGTCGGTGGACACCACGTACGTCCCGGAGCCCTGACGGCACTCCAGCACCCCGGCGTGCACTAGGGCGCGCACCGCCTCCCGGACCGTGTTGCGCCCGACGCCGAGCGCGGCGACGAGCTGCGGCTCGGTCGGGATGCGCCCGCCGACGGGCCACTCGCCGCCGAGGATGCGGGTTCGGAGCTGCTCGATGGTCTGCCGGACCCGGTGACCGCGGGGCGGCACGGGGACGGAACCCACGGAATCCACAGACGGTGTCACTGGTTACATCCCCTGCCCGAAATTCATCCCATGATTGTAGGTTCGAGGTCATGACCCCGCCACCGACCGCCCTCGCGGAGCCCGCCACCGCCACCGATCGTCCCGCGCCCGCCGCCACCGACCGTCCCGCGCACGCCGTCGGCGTCGCTCCCGGCCCGGCCCTCGGGGCAGCCCCCACAGGAGCCGCCTCGACAGAAACCGCCTCGACGGATGCCGGGTCGACAGACGACGCCTCGACAGGAGCAGCGTCGACGGAGACGGCGGCGGACGCCGCCGCGGCGAAGGCGGGGCCGGCGCGGGCCGGCCTGCTCGTGCTGGTCGGCATGCTGCTGGTCGCGGTGAACCTGCGCGCCGCCGTCACCAGCCTCGGTGCCCTGCTCGACGAGGTGCGCACCGGGCTGGGGCTGTCCGGCGCGATGGCCGGGTTCGTCACCACCCTGCCGACGATCGCGTTCGCCGGCCTGGGCGCGCTGACCCCGTGGCTGGTCCGCCGGGTCGCCCCGGCCCGGGTGCTGGTGGTCGCCATGCTGGCGCTGGCCGCCGGGCAGGTGCTGCGGGTGCTCACCGGCTCGGCGCCGGTCTTCCTGGTCGCCAGCGCGCTCGCGCTGGCCGGCATCGCGGTGGCGAACATCCTGCTGCCGATGCTGGTCAAGCAGTACTTCCCGCATCGCACCGGGCTGGTCACCGGGGCGTACACGATGGCTCTGACGCTGGGGACGTCGGTGGCCGCCGCGTCGGCGGTGCCGGTGGCGCACGCGTTCGGCTCGTGGCGGGCCGGGCTCGGGGTCTGGGCCGCGCTGGCCGCGCTGGCCGTACTGCCGTGGGTGCCGCTGGCGCTGCGGGCCCGCGCCGCGCGGCGGGGCGGAACCCGGACGGAGGCCGCCGCGCCGGCCCGCGTCCGGCCGGGGCGGACCCGGCTCGGCTGGGCGATGGCGGTCTACTTCGGCGCGCAGTCGCTGAGCGGGTACGCGATCATGGGCTGGCTGGCCCAGCTCTTCCGGGACGCCGACTTCCACCCGCAGACGGCCGGGCTGCTGCTCGCCGGGGTGACCGCCCTCGGCGTGCCGGTGGCGCTGCTGATGCCGGCGCTCGCCGGCCGGATGCGCACGCTGCGCCCGCTCGTGCTCGGGCTGACCGTCGTCTCCACGGCGGCCTACCTCGGGCTGGCGGTCGCGCCGCACGGCGCGGCGCTGCTCTGGGTCGGCCTGCTCGCCCTCGGCCAGGGCGCGTTCCCGCTGATCCTGACCACCATCGGGCTGCGCGCCCGGACGGCGGAGGGGACGGTCGCGCTGTCGGCCTTCGCGCAGAGCACCGGATACCTGATCGCGGCGCTCGGCCCGCTGCTCGTCGGCGTCCTCTACGAGGCCACCGGCGGCTGGACCGCCCCGATCGGGTTCCTACTCGTCGCCCTCGCCGTGCAGACGGCCGCGGGCCTGGTCATCGCCCGTCCCCGATTCATCGAGGACGAGCGCTGAGGACGGCCATCGAGGACGAGCGCTGAGGACGGCTCAGGAGGAGGCGGGCGTGGGGTCGCCGGCGACGGCCTGCTCGACCGTCGGGTACGTGTGCAGCACCTCGACCAGCCCGCTGACCTCCAGGATGCGCAGCACCCCGCGCTGCGGGGCGGCCAGCCGGACCACGCCGCCGGCCTCGTCGCAGCTGTTCTTGGCCCGCACGAACACGGACAGCCCGGTCGAGTCACAGAACGAGACGTCCGACAGGTCGAAGACGAGGCGGCTGCGGCCCTTGTCGAGCAGATCCGTGATCTGGTCCTGGAGCTGCGGTGCCGTCGCCATGTCCAGCTCGCCCGCGACCGACACGACGACCACGTCGCCGCGCTGTTCCGTGTGCACCGTCAGGGACATTCGACCTCCTGTTATCGGTGGAAACCGTATCCCACAACGGGGGTGCGCCGCAGAACTGGCGCGGGTGTGGGCGCTCGACGCCATTCCGTTGCAGTGCGGCAAGTAGTTGGCCGGTGCCCGGTGGTAGAGTCCGCCCGATCCAGGCCGGAGGGGGTTTGCCGTGGCCTTGAGTACGGAGGAGAAGCGCCGGCTCGGCGGCACCCGGAAGCTGGCCGGCGAGCCGGGCTCGGGCGGCACTGTCACGGTCGCCCTGCCGGCGTGCGGTGCGTGACGTGGTGCACGGCCTGGCGACCGTGCTGGTGGTCAACGACAGCAGCGCCAGGCGGTACGTGCTGGTGAGCTGGCTCAGCCAGGCGGGGTTCGCGACGCTGGAGGCGGAGACCGGCGCCGAGGCGTTGGCCCGGATCGCTGTGGACCCGATCGACCTGGTCGTGCTCGACGTTCGGCTGCCCGACATGACGGGGTTCGAGGTCTGCGAGCGGATCAAGACGGACCACCCGGCGACACCGGTGATCCACGTCTCCGCGCGCGCCGTCGGCGTGGCGGACCGCGCCCAGGGCCTGACCCGGGGCGCGGACGCGTACCTGGCCGAGCCGATCGAGCCGGAGGAACTGGTCGCCACGGTCCGGGCGGTGCTGCGCTACTACCAGGCCCGGCAGCGGGCCGAGCTGCTCGCCGACCGGCTCACCAGACTTGCGCAGACCACCCTGGCGGTCAACTCGGCGCCGAACTTTCCGCAGCTGATGACCGCCGCGGCGGCCGGTGCCGCCGACATGTTCGGCACCCCGGCCGTGGTGCTGGCCGAGACGATCGACGGCATGTCCCTCGCCGCGACGATCAGCGGCCCGGGTGCGGTCCCGGTGCTGCGTCCCTGGCCACTGGAGGAGGACGACGCCCCGATCGGGTCGACCCTGCGTGAGGGGGTGGACCCGGCCGAGTGGCCGATGCACGACTGGGAGGGGGAGAAGGAGTTGGCGGTCGGCGTGGCCCGGCCGCGCGCCGACCGCCCCCCGATCTACGTGGCGGTGCCGCCCCGGGCGCTGGTGGAGGAGGCGCCGGTGGTGCGCCAGCTCGCCCAGGCCCTGGCTGCGGCGGTGGAGGCGCAGCGGTCGCTGCACGAGGAGCACCGGATCGCGGTGACGCTGCAACGCAGCCTGCTGCCCCGTCGGCTGCCGCAGGTGGCCGGGCTGGACCTCGCCGTCCGGTACGAGCCGGCGAGCGCCCAGACCGAGGTGGGCGGGGACTTCTACGAGCTGGTGATGCTCGGCGACGAGCTGCTGGTGGCGATCGGCGACGTCGCCGGCCACTCGTTGCACGCCGCGACGGTGATGGCCGAGCTGCGGCACGCCGTGCGGGCGTACGCGATCGAGGGCCACCAGCCCGGGGTGATCCTGGACCGGGTCGACGAGCTGATGCGGGCCCTGCTGCCGGGCGAACTGGCCACAGTCTGCGTGCTGCTGCTGCACCCCGGCACCGGCCGGATCCGGCTGGCCAGCGCCGGGCACCTGCCGCCGCTGCTGATCCGGGACGGCGCGGTGGAGTACGTCCGGCACGCCGCGCCGCTGCTCGGGGTCCGCGCCGAGCGCCCCGCCGACCTGGAGTTCTTCCTGCCGGCCGGGGCGACGCTGGTGTTCTACACCGACGGGCTGATCGAGCGCCGGGACGCCACGATCGACGAGGGGCTGGCCGCGCTGGCCCGCTGCGCCGAGCGGGTGGACGAGGACCTGGACGCGTTCTGCCGGCGGCTGGTGGTCGACCTGGCCCCCACGGAGATCCAGGACGACGTCGCGGTCGTCGCCGTCCGCCGCCGGTAAGGGGTAAAAGCCCTTCCTGACACGCGGGTTCGCATGGTTCACACCGTGCTCATCGGGCGGTTACCGTGGGCGCGGCCGTCGCGTGCGTCGCCGACGCGTCGAGGCCGTCGATTCCGCAGGTCCCGATCCGGTACGGAGGCTGTCCGTGGAGCTGTCGCCCATGCTCGAGCACTTCGCCGAGGAGTTGCGGCTGGCCCGGGCGGTCACCGGGCTGTCCCAGGCGGCCCTGGCCGAGGCGGTCAGCTACTCGGCCGCGCTGGTCGCCAAGATCGAGCAGGGGGACCGCCGGCCGAGTGCCGACTTCGCCCGGCACTGCGACACCGTGCTCGGCACGGAGGGCCGCCTCGCGCGCATCCAGCGCCGGATCAGCCGCGAGTCGGTGGTGCCGTACTTCCGCGAGTACGCCGGGATCGAGGACGAGGCGGTCGCGCTGCGCGGGTACGAGCCGCTCTACGTCCCGGGCCTGCTCCAGACCGAGGCGTACGCCCGCGCGGTCATCGCCGCGCCCGGACTGCTCTCGGCCGAGGAGGTCGAGCGGCAGGTGGCCGCCCGGCTGGAGCGGCAGGAGATCCTGACCCGGGAGCACCCGCCGACGCTGACCGTGGTGCTCGACGAGTCGGTGCTGCGCCGCACGGTCGGCAGCCCGGAGTTGATGCGGGAGCAGGCGCGGCACCTGGTCAAGGTCGGGGAGTCGCTGCCCCGGGTGCGCATCCACGTGGTGCCGCTCGCCGTGGGCGCCTACGCGGGGCTCGACGGTCCGTTCGTGATCGCCACGCCGCCGCGCGGGGAGGATATCGTCTATGTGGAGGATCAGCTCGGCGGGAAGGTGACGGACCGCCCCGAGGATCTGCGCCGGATCGTCGCCGTCTGGGAGTCGATCCGCGGTGAGGCGCTGCCCCACCAGCAGTCGATCGAGCTGATCGCGCGGATGACGGAGGCGGAATCGTGGACCTGACCGGCGTGAGCGTGGACGGCGTGGACCTGACGGGCGCCCGGTGGCGCACCAGCAGCCGCAGCAACAGTACGGGTGGCAACTGCGTCGAGGTGGCGGGCAACCTGCCGGGCGTGGTGGCCGTACGCGACTCGAAGGACCGGGGCGGGCCGGTGCTGGCCTTCCGGCCGGCCGCCTGGCGGGCCTTCGTCAACCGGTTCGGCCGCTGAGCGATCGGGCGTACGCGGCAGGGGTCGTCCCCGTCGCGGCGGTGAACTCGCGGACCAGGTGGGCCTGGTCGGCGTAGCCCAGGTCGGCGGCGAGCCGCGCCCAGTCGACCGGCCCGCCGGCGGCCTGCTCGATCGCCTCCTGTACCCGGTACCGGCGGATCACCCACTTCGGCCCGACGCCCACGTGGTCGAGGAAGAGGCGTTGCAGCCGGCGTACCGAAAGATCGTGCCGGCGGGCCAGGTCGTCGACCCGCAGCAGTCCCCGGTCGACGCGGATCTCCTCGGCCAGCGCCGTCGCCTCCGTCGCGGCCGGGTCGGGCCGGGGATCCCAGGCGAGCAGCAGTTCGTCGAGGGTGCCGCAGCGCTCGTCGTCCGTACCGGCGCAGGCCTGCCGGCCCGCGACGAGGCCGGCCGGCAGCGGGCGGCGCCGGCCGGTCAGCTCGGCGACGGGCCGCCGCCAGAACGGGCGGAACGCGCCCGGGCGGAACTGCACGCCGCTGACCCGGCCGGCGCCGGTCAGGGTGATCCGGAACAGCTCCCGCCCGACGCCCGCCACCTCGGCGGTCTCCGGGTTGGCGCCGTGGCGCTGGAACACCGCGTTGACGGCCGGGTGGGGCACCACCCGCTGCTCGAACGGCTCGTCCAGCTCCCAGTCGATCAGCCAGTAGTGCTCGACGTACGGGCGCAGGGCGACGGCCGGCAGGCGGCGCCGGAAGCGGACCTCGCGCCGCAGCCGGGCGGGGTCGAGAATGCCCCGGTTGTCCGCGCGCGGCTCGTGTCGCATTTCTTCAAGACTGCCCTCGTACGCTGCCCTTATGGGTACGAAGACTAGCGATCTGCTGGGGGCCGCGGCGCCGCGTACCGTCGCCGTGGTCCGGGCGATCACCGACGACCAGCTCGACCTGCCGACCCCCTGCGTGGAGTACACCGTCCGGGAACTGCTCAACCACATCTACCAGGTGATGGTCAACTTCCAGTCGCTGGCCGCGCGGCAGGCGGTGGACTGGTCGGAGAAGCCGGACTACCTGGCCGACGGCTGGCGGGAGCGGTTCGCCGCCGAGGCCGGGCGGCTCGTCGAGGCGTGGGCCGATCCGGCCGCCGAGGAGGGCGTGTCGCCCGGCATGGGGCTGCCGCAGCGGACCGTCGGCGCGATGGCGCTGGTCGACCTCACCGTGCACGGGTGGGACCTGGCCCGGGCCACCGGCCAGCCGTACGACCCTGAGCCGGCCGCAATGGACACGCTGCACGGCTTCATGGACGCGATGGGCGACACCGGCCAGAAGATGGGCGCCTTCGGCGCGCCGGTCGACGTCCCGCCGGATGCCACGCCGCTCGACCGGTTGCTCGCCCGGATGGGCCGCCACCCGGGCTGGTCGCCTCCGGCGTAAGGGCCCCTTCTCACCGCCCTACCGGACCGGCGCGGCAGCGGGCGTGCGCCGGTCGGGCGGCGGAGCTGCTTGACGCGGCTATTCACTCAGTGAATAGTGGGTGTCGTGTCGACCCCGCACGTGCTGCTCGCCCTGCTCGCCGAGGGCAGCCGGCACGGCTACGAGCTGAAACGGGCCCACGACCGGCGGCTGCCCCGGGCCCGTCCGCTGGCGTTCGGGCAGGTCTACGCCACGCTCGGCCGGTTGCAGCGGGACGGGCTGGTGGCGCCCGCCGGCCAGGACCGCGACGGCGGGCCGGACCGCACGGCGTACGCGCTCACGGGCGCCGGCCGGGACGCGCTCGACGCCTGGCTCGCGGAGGTCGAGCCGCCCCTGCCGTACGTCACCAGCAGCCTCTTCGCCAAGGTCGTGGTGGCGCTGCTGGTCGCCGACGCCGACCGCGCCCGGGCGTACCTGATCGCCCAGCGCCGGGCGCACACCGAACGGCTCCGCGAGCTGACCGCGGTCAAAACGGACCCCTCGGCCACCCTCGACGACGTCGTGGCGGCCGACTTCGCCATCGCCCACCTCGACGCGGACCTGAGGTGGTTGCACACCACCCTGGAGCGGGTCGTCGACTGGCACCGGGAGGTGCACTCGTGACGCAACTTCAGGCTCGCGGCGTGGTCAAGGCGTACGGGCCGACACCCGCGCTGCGCGGGGTCACCCTCGACGTCGCCGAGGGGGAAATCGTCGCCGTCACCGGCCCGAGCGGCTGCGGCAAGTCCACCCTGCTGCACTGCCTGGCCGGCATCCTGCGCCCCGACGCCGGGCAGGTCACCTGGCGCGGTGAGCGGATCGACACCTGGTCCGAGGCGGCCCGGTCCCGGCTGCGGCGTACGGAGTTCGGGGTGCTGTTCCAGTTCGGCCAACTCGTCGCCGAGCTGACCGCGGCGGAGAACGTCGCCCTTCCCCTGTTGCTCGCCGGCACGGGGCGGCGAGCGGCGCGGACGGCGGCGCTCGCCTGGCTGGACCGGCTGGGCGTGCCGGACGTCGCCGACGTCCGGCCGGGCGAGATGTCCGGCGGGCAGCAGCAGCGCTGCGCCCTCGCTCGGGCCCTGGTCACCGAGCCCCGGGTGCTGTTCGCCGACGAGCCCACGGGCGCGCTCGACACGCTCGCGGGGGAGCAGGTGCTCACCCAACTGGTCCGGCTGGCCCGCGAGCAGCGGACGTCGGTCGTGCTGGTCACCCACGAGCCCCGGATCGCCGGGTACGCCGACCGCGAGGTGACGCTGCGCGACGGCACCGTCGACGGCACCGGCCTGGGGCTGGACACGCCCGCGGCGGGCGGACCGGGGATGGGCCCGCCGACCGGCGGCGTCGGGACGGGACTGTCGGTGACCGGCGGCCCACGGCTGCCGCTGGCGGGCGGTCACCGGTGAGGCCGGCGACCCTCGTCCGGCTCGCCCTCGCCGGCACCCGCACCGACACGGCTCGGGTGGTGCTGACGGCGCTCAGCGCCGCCCTGGCCGCCCTCGCCGGGCTGGCCGCGCTGACCGTCCTCGCCATCCCGCAGCCGCCCGGCGGCGCCGAGTCCAGCCAGTACGCCAACGCGCTGCTGCGCGAGCCGGGGCTGCGCGGCGGGACGGCGTTCGCGCTGCTGCTCCTCGCCGTCCCCGTGCTGGCGCTGGCCGGGCAGTGCGCCCGGCTCGGCGCCCCGGCGCGGGACCGCCGGCTGGCCGCCCTGCGGCTGGCCGGGGCCACCCCCGGGCAGGTCACCCGGATCGCCGCGCTGGAGACCGGGGCGGCCAGCCTGCTCGGCACCGCCGCCGCCCTGGCGGCCTACCTGGCCGCCCGGGAACTGCTGCACCGGCCCGACGAGCGCGGCCTGCTCCCCCTCCCCACCGACGTGCTGCCCTCTCCCGTCGCGCTGGCGGCGGTGGTGCTCGGGCTGCCCGCCGTCGCGGCCGTGGGCACCGCGCTGCTGCTGCGCCGGGTCACCACCACCCCGTTCGGCGTGGTCCGCCGGGCCCGCTGGGACCGCCCGCCCCGCCCCTGGTTCGCGGTGCTCATTCCGCTCGGCGTGGGCGCGCTCGCCGCCTTCTTCCCGGTCATGCAGTGGTACGAGGAGCGCCACGTCCAGCCGCCGCTGCTGCTCGCGCCGGCGCTGCTCGTCGTCGGCGGGCTCGCCCCGACGATCGGGGTGGTGGTCGCCGCCGGCTGGTTCTCGTACACCGCCGGCCGGTGGCTGCACCGTCTCGCCCGGGGGCCGGCCGCGCTGCTGGCCGCCCGCCGGCTCATGGCCGACCCGTGGGCGGGCAGCCGGACGTTCGCCGCGCTGCTGGCCGCGGTGCTGTTCGGCGGCGGCGCGGCGGCCTTCCGGGCCAACTTCCAGATCCGGTACGACGTCCTGCGCGCCGAGTCCCGGCTGGCCGACGACCTCAGCGAGCCGAACCGGTTCTACCTCGACACCATGAACCTCGTGGACCTGGCGGTCGCGGTGGCCGTGACGATCGCCGCCGGCGGGCTGCTTGTCGCCCTGGTCGAGGGGATCGTGGCCCGCCGCCGGGCGTACGCGGCGCTCGTCGCCACCGGCGTGCCCCGGCCGGTGCTGGGCCGGTCGGTCGCCTGGCAGGCACTGGCCCCGGCGGTGCCGGCGGTGCTGCTCGCGCTGGCCGTGGGACTGCTGCTCGGGCGGAGCCTGACGGGCGAGGTGCGCGCCGGGGGCGGTGACGTCATGCCGGCCGTACCGATCGAGCAGCTCGCGCTGGTCGGCGGCGGCGCCCTGCTCGCGGTGGCGCTCACGGTCGCGGTCGGGCTGTTCTTCCTGGGCGCCAGCACGGCCTTGGAGGAACTGCGGGCGACCTGACAGGCGGTGGCCGCGATGCACGGGCTTCATAGCTCGCGGTTGTCCACCATCTACAAGCCCTGATGAGCTTTTTGGCACAGATCCGATTTTGTAAAGAGGGTTTGCGTGCTTGAAGTCAAAGGTGTGGGGTTCCGTTACGGAGCCCGGTCGGTCCTGGCGGACATCTCACTCCAGTTCGCCACGGGTGCCAACCTCCTGCTCGGACGCAACGGCGCCGGCAAGACAACGCTCCTGAGGATCCTCGCGGGCGCCGTGGCGCCCACCGCTGGCACGGTTCTCCTGGACGGGCAGTTGTCAGGCGGTTCCACCCGGCTCGGACGGCGTCTGCTGGGAAACATCGGATGGCTACCGCAGGACTTCGGCTATCCGCCGCGGATGACCGTGCGCGAGTTCGCCGCATATGCCGCCTGGCTCAAGGCGGCCCCGCCGAAGACCATCCCGCAGAAGGTCGATTTCGCACTGCAGGTCGTGGACCTCGGAGACCGAGCCGGTTGCAGCCTGGGTTCGCTCTCGGGTGGGCAGTTGCGGCGTGCGGGGCTGGCCGCGGCGCTGGCGGGCGACCCGGCCGTACTGATCCTCGACGAGCCGACGGCCGGGCTGGATCCTGAGCAGCGAGACACGTTCCACCAATTGGTGCAACGCCTCAAGGAACACAAAACCGTCATCGTAGCCACCCACCTTCTCGAAGATGTCGAGGCCCTTGCCGGTCGGGTGGTCATCATCGATCAGGGTGCAGTGCGGTGGTCGGGGAGTCTGCCCGAGTTGTCGCTGCTGGGCGGCGAGGACTCAAGTCTGGCCGCGCTACGCACCGCCTTCCACAAGGTGGTGAGTGGCGCATCATGAGGAGTTTCACTCCAGGGAGACTCGGCTACCAGGATTTCCTGGTAGCCGCGGCCGTCGCTGCCCTTACTGCCGCTCAGGGCATTTTCCTGGTGGCGGGAAGAGCGGAACGATGGGAAGGAAACTGGGCGAGCAGTAGCGCCGTTGTCGGCTGGGCGACCCTCTGGGGCACCTGCATCGCCGCGGCCGCCGCGGCCTGGGTGGTGGCGGCCCCTCGTCGACACGGATACCTCCCGCTTGTGCAGGCCGCCGCCCGTTCGCAGGCGCGGATCTACGCGGCTGCACTCCTTTCCGTGGGTGCGGGAAGTCTTCTCGGCTACCTCGCCGTACTCGGGTTCGTGACCGCGAAGACGGCACCGAAGGCCACTCATGGAAGTGCCGACCTGGTCGAACTCGCGACCCCCCTGGCTGCCGTCGTGATCGGCGTCGGTGTGGGGACCGCGTTGGGGCGTGTGGTGCCGTTGCGACTGGCGCCGCTGGCCGCAGGAATCACGCCATATGTCATCTACATGCTCCTCGTGTATGCCGACGTCTATGTTTCGCAGGGGATCTTCACGGACTTTCCGATGTCCGACCAGGTCGACCGCACCTACTTGCGGATTCCGGTGGAGACCCTGGCCGGCAGGGCACTCTTCTGGGCGGCGTTGGGTGGCGCGCTGATCGCCTGGACCATGCGATCTGGACGGCACGCCTATTCGCTCCTGCTGCTCGCCGGCTTTGCCTGTTCGGCGGTGCTGCTGACCGCAGGCGCGAGGACCGAAGCCGTAGGCGAGTACGAGGCGGTCTGCATCGAGGGCCAGCCGAGGGTCTGCGTGGACCGGGCGCACGACCACCTGGGTACCGAGTATCAGCGGCGGATCCGGGAAAACCTGGCTGCGCTTCGAGGCATCGACATGTCGAGCGTGACGTTCGTGCCGGCCCCGGATCTCTTCGAACTGTCTCGAAGGTACTCAGGGAACATGCCCTCTGCGCAGCGGATACTTACTGCCCCCCTGATCGATGGCAGGACTTCACCCGCACATCGGATCGGCGGGGCCAGTTTCGATGCCAGCTTCGGTTTCTCCGTATTTCTCGCGCCCTGCCTGCAGGGTGACGGTCCCACGGCGGGGCAGCCCAAGGGGTCGGATGGGACGCGAGCCGCGTTCGTGCTGTACGACTGGTGGCTTGGCGTCAGGGACCTTGCGCGCGACGGCACCAACTTCCCAGGCGAGCTGAAGGTCCAGTCCATCCTCGCAGAGGATCCGGGCATGTCGAAGGCCAGCGAGACGTTCGCGCAGATGGACGAGGGGCAACGCGAGGAATTCCTGCGCAGCCACCAGGCGGATCTGGCGAACTGCCGCGGGAGCCTCCCCACATGAGGCGCGGCCGTCCCCAACCACGGTGGTGGTTCCTCGTACGGGCATTCGCGAAGGCGCGCGGCGTCAGCGTACGAGCAGTTGCCGGACTGGTCGTGATCTGGTTGGCGATCGGTCTTTTTTCGCGGTTCAGCATGTCCGCGCTCGGTCTGCAGTTCGCACCACCGGGCAGTGCGGCGCTGGACACCGTGGGCGTCATCTTCATGCTGGTGCCCGCCGCAGTACTGAGCAGTTGCCTGCCCAGCCAGGCTCCCAGCCTTGAGGCCGTACGAGCGCGTAACGTGCTCGTGCCGCAGCTTCTCTGGTCGGCGTGGATACTGCTGGTGAGCTGCTCGGCGCCACTCTTCGCGCTCTCGGTCCTGCATCCGTCGGTCGACTCGCGCAGCTTCTACGCGACGTGGCTGCTGGTCGTGGGTGCGGTTCTGGCGCTTGCGTTGGTTCTCAGCACCGTCATGGCATCGTTGACGGCCTTCTTTGTGCTCGCCGTCTTCACCACTCCGAACGTGATCTCGTGGCAGCACAACCTGGTCTACAACGTCGGCATCAGTGGGACCTCGGCGCTGGTCGGCGCCGCGCTGGCGGTGACCGCACTTCTCCTGCACGGCGTCAAGAACTCCTCGATCGGGCTCAGCAGCACCGGGTAGTGCCATTGCGCTCGGCGGGTGACCGACTGTGCCCGGCGCCACCGCGGTCTGCTGTCCCCATTCGTGGAGTGGGCGGTGGAGGAGCTGCGCGGCCTGACGCCGGAACGTAACGCGCCGGGAGGTCGCTACGCTGTTGAACCCGGGAGCCCGGCACCGGGCCCCGGGGCCGCCGGCCCCAGGCACCCCAGCGGGAGACCAGCAGATGCAGAACCAACCGGCCGGGCGGCCGGTGTTCGTCGACCGGACCGGGCGGCGTCGTCGGCTCACCGTGATCGTCGGCACCCTGATGGGCCTCGGCCTGCTCGCCAGCCTCGGTCTGATCCTCGCCGGCCTGTTCACCGACTCGACCGTGCGGCTGCCCGGCTGGGGCGACCAGAAGGGGCATCCGCCGATCGAGGCCGGCCTGGACGGCATGGGCGGCACCGAGAGCCCCAGCCCGTCGCCCAGCACCTCCGCGCCCGCCCCGGGCTCCACCCGCACGGCCACCCCGACCGCCCGCCCGACGGGCACCGACACGGCCGCGCCGTCGGCCCGGCCCACGGAGCCGGGCCAGGGCGAGGAGCACCGCAACACCGCCCGACCGAGCAGGTCGCCCGGTAAGCCGAGGTAGCCGTGTCGAAACACATCGCCCGCCGCGATCCCCGGGCGCACTGGCTGCTGCTCCTGCTCGGCCTGGCCGTCCTGCTCGCGGCCCTCACCGTCAACGGCCTGGTGACCGGCCTCGCCGGCGGCTCCGGGCGATCCGACGCCGGTCCGGCGGCGCCCGCCGACCGCGCCGCCACCTCCGGCGGGCCGGTGCTGCGGCTGGACGACGCGAAGCCGGTGACCCGCACCATGCCGGCGCGGACCATCGCGCTCACCTTCGACGACGGCCCCGACCCGCGCTGGACCCCCCAGGTGCTCGACCTGCTGCGCCGGCACGGCGCGCACGCCACGTTCTTCGTCGTCGGCGCCCGGGTCAACGAGCACCCGGAACTGACCCGCCGGATCCTCGCCGAGGGGCACGAGCTCGGCTCGCACACGTTCACCCACGCCGACCTGGGCAGTGCCCCCGGCTGGCGGCAGGACCTGGAACTGTCGCTCACCCGCAAGGCCATCGCCGGGGCCACCGGCCGCGAGGTGACCCTGCTCCGGCCGCCGTTCTCCTCCGTCCCGGCGGCGCTGACCGCGCCGGAGTACGCCGCGCTGCGCGCCGCCGCCGGGACCGGTCACGTGGCGGTCCTCGCCGACCGGGACACCAAGGACTGGCAGCGGCCCGGGGTGGCCGCCATCGTCCGGGCGGCCACCCCCGAGAAGGGCCGGGGCGCGGTCGTGCTGATGCACGACGGCGGCGGGGACCGCAGCCAGACCCTCGCCGCGCTGGACCGGCTCCTGACCGATCTGACCGAGCAGGGGTACCGGTTCACGGGCGTCTCCGAGGGGATCGGCGCGCCGCCGTCGATGCTGGCGGCCGACGCCACCACCCGCCTCAGCGGCACCGCCCTGCGCTGGACCCAGACGGGTGCCGGCTGGGCCGCCACCGCGATGAACGCCCTGCTCGGCATCGCGCTGGTGCTGGGGATCGCCCGGCTCGCCGTGCAGGTGGCCTGCGCCCAGCTCCACGTGCGGCGGGTGCGCCGGCCCCGGGGGCACCGGCCGGTGGTGAACGCCCCGGTCTCGGTGATCGTGCCCGCGTACAACGAGGCGGCGAACATCGCGGCCACCGTGCGGTCGCTGGTGGACAGCGCGTACCCGGCGCTGGAGGTGATCGTCGTCGACGACGGTTCCAGCGACGACACCGCCGGCATCGTGGAACGGCTGGGGCTGCGCGGCGTACGGGTGATCCGGCAGGCCAACGCCGGCAAGCCGGCCGCGCTGAACACCGGCATCCGGGCCGCCCGGGCGCAACTGCTCGTGCTGGTGGACGGGGACACCGTCTTCCAGCCGGACACCATCCACCGGCTCGTGCAGGGCTTCGCCGACCCGGCGGTGGGCGCGATCTCCGGCAACACCAAGGTCGCGAACCGGCGCCGTCTGCTCGGCCGGTGGCAGCACCTGGAGTACGTCATCGGCTTCAACCTCGACCGCCGGATGTACGACGTGCTGGAGTGCATGCCGACGATCCCCGGCGCGATCGGCGCGTTCCGCCGGGAGGTGCTGCTCGCCGTCGGCGGCGTACCGGCGGACACCCTCGCCGAGGACACCGACCTGACCATGAAGGTGCTGCGGGCCGGCTGGCGGGTGGTGTACGAGGAGGGCGCCATCGCCTGGACCGAGGCCCCGTCGACGCTGCGGCAGCTCTGGCGGCAGCGCTACCGCTGGTGCTACGGGACGATGCAGGCGATGTGGAAGCACCGGCACGCGCTGCGCGAGCCGGGGTCCGGCGGCAAGCTGGGCCGGCGCGGCCTGCCGTACCTGACGGTGTTCCAGATCGTGCTGCCGCTGGCCGCCCCGGCCGTCGACGTGTTCGCCGTCTACGGCCTGCTCTTCCTGCCGTGGAGCGCACTCGCCCTGGCCTGGGTCGGGCTGCTGCTGCTCCAGGGGCTCACCGCCGCGTACGCCCTGTGGCTGGACGGGGAACGCTACGGGCCGCTGTGGTCGCTGCCGTTCCAGCAGCTCGTCTACCGCCAGGTGATGTACCTGGTCGTGGTGCAGTCGGTGGTCACGGCGGTGATCGGCAACCGGCTGCGCTGGCAGCGGATGATCCGTACCGGTGACGCGGCGGCGCTGGTCGGCGCGCAACGGTGAGGCCGTTCCTTCCCGTACGGACCGAGAGGTCGCAGGATAGCCCGATGGACCTCGTGCCGATCGACGACATCCGGGCCGCCGCCGCCGACATCGCCCCGACCGTGCTGCGTACGCCGCTGCTGCGTACCCGCTGGGACGACGGGTTGTGGCTGAAGCCGGAGAACCTGCAACCGGTCGGGTCGTTCAAGCTGCGCGGGGCCATCCACGCGATCGCCCGCCTCGACCCGGCCCGCCGGGAGCGGGGCGTGGTCACCCACTCCTCGGGCAACCACGGCCAGGCCCTCGCGTACGCGGCCCGCGCGGCCGGCATCTCGTGCACGGTGGTGGTGCCGGAGGGCGCCCCGGAGGTGAAGATCGCGCAGATCCGCGCGCTGGGCGCGACGGTGCTGCTCGTGCCGCCCGCCCGGCGGTTGGCCGAGGCGCAGCGGGTGGCCGCCGAGACCGGGGCGGAGCTGGTGCCGCCGTTCGACGACCGGCGGATCATCGCCGGCCAGGGCACGATCGGCCTGGAGATCCTCGACGACCTGCCCGGGGTCGAGGTGGTGCTGGTCCCGGTCGGCGGCGGCGGCCTCTCCTCCGGCGTCGCCACGGCGGTCAAGGCGCTGCGCCTGTCGACCGCCGTGATCGGCGTGGAGCCGCTGCTCGCCGCCGACGCCCGGGACTCGCTCGCCGCCGGGCGGCTGGTCGGCTGGGACGTCGCGCTCACCTACCGTACGTGCGCGGACGGCCTGCGTGCGGGCCTGTCCGAGCTGACCCTCGCCCACCTGCGGGAGCGGCTGGACGGCATCGTCACGGTGACCGAGGAGGAGATCCGCGCGGCGGTGGGCCGGCTCGCCCGCGACGCCCGGCTGGTGGTCGAGCCGAGCGGCGCGGTGGCCGCCGCCGCCCGGCTGTTCCGCCCCGACGAGCTGCCGGCCGGGCGTACGGTCGCGGTGCTGACCGGCGGCAACGTCGACCCGGCGCTGCTCGCCGACCTCGTCACTGCCTGACGTCTCGTCACCGCCTTTCGTCTCGTCATACCCCCAGGCGGTCGAGGATCCACGCGTTGATGAACGCCTCCTCGCGCCAGGAGTCGTACCGGCCGCTGGGCCCGCCGTGGCCGGCGCCCATCTCGGTCTTGAGCAGGTAGTCGCCCTGCGGCGCCACCGCGCGCAGCCGGGCGATCCACTTCGCCGGCTCGTGGTAGAGCACCCGGGTGTCGTTCAGGCTGGTCACCGCGAGGATGGCCGGGTAGTCCAGCGCGGCCACGTTCTCGTACGGCGTGTACGACTTCATGTACGCGTACACCTCCGGGTCGGCCAGCGGGTTGCCCCACTCCTCCCACTCGGTGACCGTCAGCGGCAGCGACGGGTCGAGGATCGAGGTGAGCGCGTCCACGAAGGGCACCTGCGCGACGATGCCGGCGAACGCGTCCGGGGCCAGGTTCGCCACCGTGCCCATCAGCAGGCCGCCGGCCGAGGCGCCCCGGGCGACCAGCCGGTCCGGGGAGGTCCAGCCGGACTTGGCCAGGTGCCGGGCGCAGGCGACGAAGTCGGTGAAGGTGTTCTTCTTGGCCAGCAGCTTGCCCTGGTCGTACCAGCGCCGGCCCAGCTCGCCGCCGCCCCGGATGTGCGCGACCGCGAACACCACCCCGCGGTCCAGCAGGGACAGCCGGGCCACCGAGAACCACGGGTCCATGCTCGACTCGTACGAGCCGTACCCGTAGATCTCGCAGGGGGCGGAGCCGTCGCGCGGCGTGCCCGCCCGGCAGACCAGCGAGATCGGCACGCGGGTGCCGTCGTCGGCGAGCGCCCACTCGCGGTGCTGCTCGTAGTCGGCCGGGTCGTACTCGCGGCCGTCCGGGCCGGGCAGGACGGGCTTGCGGCGGCGCAGCACCAGCTCGCGGGTGACGAGGTCGTAGTCGTACACCGAGTCGGGGGTGACCAGCGAGGCGTAGCGCAGCCGGACCTGCCGGGTCCGGTACTCCGGGTTGGTGTGCAGCCCGACGCTGTAGATCGGCTCGGGGAAGTCGATGTCGTGGCCGTCGCCGCCGCCGATGGGCAGCACCCGCAGGCCGGTGAGCCCGTTCGTGCGCAGCGAGACGACCAGGTGGTCGGCGAACGCGTCGACCGACTCCAGCCGCGTACCGGGGGTGTGCGGGATCAGCGGGACCCAGTCGCCCGGCGCGTCCGCCGAGGTGTACGCCAGGGCGAAGTCCTCGGCCTCGTGGTTGTGCAGGATCAGGAACCGGTGCCCGTGGTGCTCCACCGAGTATTCGACGCCCTGCCGGCGCGGGGCGACCAGGGCCGGCTCGCCGGTGGGGTTGCCGGCCGGGATGACCCGCACCTCGCTGGTGATCTTGCTGTGGATGTCGATGAGGATGAACTTCTCCGAGCGGGTCAGCTCGACCCCGACCCAGAAGCGCTCGTCGTCCTCCTGGTGGACCACCACGTCCTCGCTGGCCGGCGCGCCGATCCGGTGCCGCCAGACCCGGTTCGGCCGCCAGGCGTCGTCGACCGTGACGTAGAAGAGCACGGAGGCGTCGGCCGACCACGCGGTGCCGTAGAAGGTGTCGGGCACCTCGTCGGCCAGCACCTCGCCGGTGGAGAGGTCCTTCACCCGCAGGGTGAACCGCTCGTCGCCGGCGTGGTCCGTCGAGTACGCCAGCCAGCGCCCGTCCGGGCTGACGTCGAACGTCCCCAGCGCGAAGAAGTCGTGGCCCTCGGCGAGCAGGTTGCCGTCGAGCAGCACCTCCTCACCCTCCAGCGGGGCGCCGTCCACACTGACCGGCGGCTCGGTCTCGCCGTCGCGGACCGCGCGTCGACAGTGCACGCTGTACTGCTGGCCCTCGACCGTGCGCGTGTAGTACCAGTGGCCGCCCTTGCGGACCGGCACCGTCAGGTCGGTCTCCTGGACGCGCCGGCGGGTCTCCTCGAACAGCGTCTCGCGCAGCGCCTCCAGGTGCGCCGTCCGCGCCTCGGTGTACGCGTTCTCCGCGGTGAGGTAGGCGATCGTCTCGGGGTCGTCCTTGGCGTGCAGCCAGGCGTACTCGTCGACGACCGTGTCGCCGTGGTGGATGCGCTCGGTGGGGACGCGCTTGGCGGCGGGCGGCGTGGTCTCGGTGGTCACGCCGGTCAGGTTACCGGCCGCCCGCGCGCTCCCGCCCGCCGCGCGCGCCACCCGTTTCGCGCAACTCGCCGACGGACTGTTCGAACACATGTACGATGACCGGCATGGCGGCAGCAACGAGTTCGATCGACTGGTCCGGGTCCGGCGCGATGAGCATCACCCGTCGACTCACCGAGATCTGCGGCCCGCCCTTCGCCCGGTTCGCCGGCGCGGCCGACGAGGTCGCCGGCCGGCCGGCCCGGTGGGTGGCGGTGCCCGGCGACCCCGAGGCCGCGGCCCAGGTGCTGCGGCTGGCCGCCGCCCACGACCTGACCGTGGTGCCCCGGGGCGCCGGCACGAAGATCGACTGGGGCGCGGCGCCGGAGCAGGTCGACATCCTGCTCGACACCGGCCGGCTGGCGGGGATCGGCCACGAGCAGCCGGGCGCCCCGGTGGCCGAGGTCGGGGCGGGCACGCCGCTGCGGGCCGTGCAGGCGACGCTGGAGCGTACGGGCCAGCGGCTGGCCCTCGACGCGCCCTCGCCCGGCGCGACGGTCGGCGGGGTGCTCGCCACCGACGAGGCGGGCCCGCTGCGGCACCGCCACGGCGGCCCCTGCGACCAGCTCGTCGGCGTGCGTTACCTGGACGCCGACGGCCAGCTGATCAGCGCCGGCGGCGGCCGGCGGGGCCTGGAGCTGGCCCGGCTGCTCTGCGGATCCCAGGGCGCGCTCGGGGTGTTGGTCTCGGCGACCCTGCGGGTGCAGCCCGTGCCGGCCAGCCGGTTCTGGGTCGTCCGGCCGGTGTGGACGCCGCTGGAGGTGCACGACCTGGTCCGGGCGGTGCTCGCCGCCCGGTTGGACCCGGCGGCCGTCGAGCTGGACCTGCCGGCCCGGGCCACCCGGGCGCACCCGCAGGTCCACCCCGACGACCCGGTGGCGGCCGCCCGCGCCCGCCACCCCTCGATGTTCCGACGCAGGACGGCCCTGGCCGGCGCGGGCAGCCTCGCGGTGCTGGTGGAGGGCGGCCCCGCCGACGTCCACGAGCGGGCCGAACGCCTGCTCGGGGTGCTCGGCGAGGGGGCGACCGTCGAGCACTCGGCCCCGCCGTGGTGGCGGCGCTACCCGTTCGGCCCCGGCGAGACCGCGCTGCGCGTCGAGGTGCCGATCACCGACCTGCACGCCGCGGTGTACGCCCTGCGGGACGCGGCCGGCGGCCCGGTGCCGATCCGGGGCTCCGCCGGCCAGGGAGTGGTGCACGCGGCCCTGCCCGGCTCCCTGCCCCCCGAGCGGGTGGCGTCCATCGTCGCGGGCGTGCGCGGGGTGCTGCTCGCCCGGCACGGCCGGTGCGTGGTGGTCGCGGCGCCCGCCCCGGTGCGGCAGGCGGTCGACCTGTGGGGCGAGCTGACCGCGCTGCCCCGGCTGCGGGCGGCGAAGGCACACCTCGATCCCCACCAGCGCCTGGCCCCCGGCCGCCTCCCCGGCGGTCTGTGAGGAGTCCGGCCGCGTCCTGGGCGGTCCCCTGCGGGCCTGTGAGGAGCCCGGCGGCGGGCCTCGTGGCCGGCATCGTCGTGTCGGTCCCGCAGGCCGGGCCCCGGCCTTGGTTGCGAGTCGGCCCGTCCAGGGGCCAGTTCGTACCAGGATCCGGCCCGACGCGGCACAGTCAGTCCAGCCACCACCGGTGCATGTCGGCGACGGCCGGGACGAGGCGCAGCAGCGGCAGGGCCGCCGCGCTGACGATCCCCGCCAGCAGCAGCACCCGGGCCCGTCGGGGCAGCGCGCGCCACCCGCGGGCCAGCAGCGGCACGGAGACCAGCGCGAGCGCCGGGCACGAAGCCGACCAGGTACAGCAACGCGACCAGGACGTACAGCCACGCGAGGGGGTTCACCCCGGACATCCCGAACGGGACTTGTTCCTTCGGGTCGTAGGCGCCGGTGCGCATCTCGGCCGGGCCGACGTGCTCGGCCGTCATCAGGCCGAGATAGAGGGCCACCACCACCAGGAACGCTGCGGCGCACGCCAGGTGCGCCACGGTCAGCAGCCGCACCGACCAGGGGGTACGCGCGCTTCCCGCCACCGTCGACACAGCCGGAACGTATCAACCCGTACGCCTACGCGCTGCCCGGCGGAGCGCCGACCGGCCCCGCCGTCGAGGCCGCACTTTCGGGGAAGTTGTCCCCTCGCTACGCGGCGTGGCCGCACTTTCCCTGAACTTGCGCGGATCTTGTCCCGCCCTGCGGGTGGGGGATGACCTCGGGAGGGTCGGAGGAGCGGGAGCGGGAGCGGGAGAGTGGGGTGGTTGGTCAGAGGCGGTCGTTGCGGAGGACCAGGATCGCGATGTCGTCGCGGGGTGCCTCGACGGAGAATCCGATCGCGGTGGAGCGCAGCCGGGCCGCGACCACGTCGGCCGAGTACCCGGCCAGCGGGGCGGCCGACTCGCGCAGCCGCTCGACGCCGAACAGCTCCCGGCCCCGGCGGCGCTCGGTCACCCCGTCCGTGTAGAAGACCAGCGCCTCGCCGGGGGCGAGCGGGACCTCCGCGGTCGGGGAGGCGATCGAGTCCAGCAGGCCGAGGGCCGTGCCGCCGGCGCCGACGAAGTCGGCCCCGCCGCCGGGGCGCAGCAGCACCGGCCGGTCGTGGCCGGCCAGGTGCAGGGACACGTCGAGCTGGTCGCCGCTGCCCGGCGCGACCGCCGCCAGCGCCAGGGTGCAGTACCGCCCGCTGCCCCGCTCGACCAGCGTCTCGTTGAGCCGACCCAGCACCTCGGGCAGTGGCTTGCCGTCGGTGACCAGCACCCGGATCACGTCCCGGACCAGGCCGGTGACCGCCGCCGCCTCGACCCCCTTGCCGGAGACGTCGCCGATCACCACGAGCCACCGCCCACCGGGCAGCGGCAGCACGTCGTAGAAGTCGCCGCCGACCTCGGCGTCGTCGCCGGTCGGGACGTACTCGGCGGCGAAGCCGATGCCCTCGACCACGGGCAGCACCGGCGGCAGCAGCGACTGCTGGAGGGTCTGCGCCACCCGACGACGTTCGGCGTGGATGCGGGCGTTCTCGATGGCCAGGGCGGCCCGCCGGGCGACGTCCTCCAGCACGGCGACCTCGTCCGGGTCGTGCCGGTGCCGCTGGTGGCGGCCGACCGCCAGGGTGCCCAGCCGCTGGCCGCGCGCGACCAGTGGCACGGCGAAGCCCTCCATCGGCCCGCCGAGCGGCACCTGCGACCCCATCCGGGTCGCCTCGCGCAGCCGCGACAGCACCGAGTCCGGCCCGGTCTCCCGGAGCACCTTGTGCAGCTGCGGCAGCACCGCCTCGTCGGCGTGGGTGGCCGCCGCGAGCCGCAGCCGCCCCCACTCGTCGGTGGTGTGCACCGCGCACCACTGGCCGAGCCTGGGCACCACGAGCTGCGGGATCAGCGCCATGGTCAGCTCGACGTCGAGGGACTGGGCCAGCAGTTCGCTCGCCTCGGCCAGGAACGTCAGCCAGGCCTGCCGGCGGACGTCGGCCCGGCGCAGCCGGTCGTTCTCCAGGTGCAGCGAGAGCCGCTCGGCGGTGAGCACGGCGAGTGGCTGCGCGTACGTGGAGGGGGCGGCGTCCAGCTCCAGCTCCCCGGCGTACGGCCGGTGCACCGCCAGCGGCACCCGGAGCAGCTCGTTGCCCTCGCGCGGGGTGCGGCCGTAGCGCGCCAGCACCTGCCGGCCCTGCCCGTCCCCCCGGTCCAGGCGGACCACGCCGCCGGCCGCGCCGACCATCTCACCGAGCCGGGCGAGCAGGTCGGTGGCGAAGCCGGGCAGCGGATCCTCGGCGTACGGCTCGGGGGCGCTCTGCATCAGCTCGCTCACCGCCCCGGCGCTCGGCCCGGGGTGCTCGGTCGGGGCCGCGCCCCCACCGGCGGTCGCGGCGGGCGGGCCCAGGGCGGCGCCGGTCTCCGACCGGGTGGAGGTCCGCTGCCCGGCGGTCGCGGCGTCCGGCCGGTCCAGCCGGAACCACACCCCCTTGCCGGTGGGCAGGTACGTGGTGCCCCATCGGCTGGCGAAGTGGTCGACCAGGAGCAGCCCCCGGCCCCGCTCCGAGACCTCGCCGATCTCCGCGCTGTCGTTGCGGACGCCGACGTTCAGCTCGTCGACCGTCCCGGGGGCGAAGTCGGAGACGGTGACGGTCAGCCCGACGTCGTCCGCGACGACCTCGATGTCCAGTTCGGTGCCGGCGTGCTCGACGGCGTTGGTGGTGAGCTCGGTGGTCAGCAGCAGGGCCTCGTTGAGCAGGCTGTCGAGGCGGGCGGCGGCCAGCACGGACCGGACCAGGGCGCGCGCGGCGGCCGGCGTCCGGCGGTCGGCGGGCAGCCGTACGCGCCGGACGCGCTCGTCCGGGCCGCCGATCCCCGCCGGCCCCGCCTCCGGTGACATCCTCCGTATCCTCCACCGCCGCCCCGCCCGAAGCCAAGCCGAACCGGTGGGCTGGATCGATCCGGCGGGCGTGGCGGCGGTCGGGCGGCGCGACATCGACGGCCACGCGGGCACAATGGTGGGATGGCCAGTGTGCCGGCAGGCGCACCGGCGTGCGCCCGTTATGTCCCGGGTGCGCTGGCGGCCCCCGAACTGAGCGAGGAATGATGACCACGGCGAAACACTCGGCAGCCGCGGACCCGTCCGCGCCGGAGCAGGCCGCCATGCTCAGCGAGCTGGCGGAGGCGTTGCGCCGGGTGCGCGGCGGGGACCTGAAGGTCCGGCTGCCCCGCCGGGCGGGCGTGGCCGGCGAGGTGGCGGACGCGTTCAACGACGTGGTGGCGCTCCAGGAGCGGCAGCACCTCGACCTGCGCCGGATCAGCCGGATCGTCGGCCGGGACGGCCGGCTCACCGAGCGCCTCGACGAGGAGGGGCTGGAGGGCTCGTGGGCGGAGGGTCAGCGGGCCGTCAACTCGCTGATCGACGACCTGGGCCGCCCGACGACGGAGATCGCCCGGGTGATCGTGGCGGTGGCCGACGGCGACCTCTCGCAGCACATGGCCCTGGAGATCGACGGCCGGCCGCTGCGTGGCGAGTACCTGCGGATCGGTCGCACGGTCAACACCATGGTCGACCAGCTGTCGTCCTTCTCCAACGAGGTGACCCGCGTCGCCCGCGAGGTGGGCACCGAGGGCGAGCTGGGCGGCCAGGCCGACGTGCGCGGGGTCGCCGGCACCTGGAAGGACCTCACCGACTCGGTGAACACCATGGCGTCGAACCTGACGTACCAGGTGCGGTCGATCTCACAGGTGGCCACGGCGGTTTCCCGGGGCGACCTGTCGCAGAAGATCACGGTGTCGGCCAAGGGTGAGGTCGCCGAGCTGGCGCACACGATCAACTCGCTCACCGACACGCTGCGCCTGTTCGCCGAGCAGGTGACGCGGGTGGCCCGGGAGGTGGGCACCGAAGGCAAGCTGGGCGGCCAGGCGGAGGTGCCGAACGTCGCGGGCACCTGGAAGGACCTGACCGACAGCGTCAACTCGATGGCGTCGAACCTGACCGCGCAGGTGCGCAACATCGCCCAGGTCTCGACCGCCGTCGCCCGCGGCGACCTGTCCCAGAAGATCACCGTCGCCGCGCAGGGCGAGATACTGGAGCTCAAGGACACCGTCAACACGATGGTGGATCAGCTGTCGTCGTTCGCCGACGAGGTGACGCGGGTGGCCCGCGAGGTCGGTATCGAGGGCAAGCTGGGCGGCCAGGCCCAGGTGCGCGGCGTCTCCGGCACCTGGCGGGACCTCACCGAGAACGTCAACCAGCTCGCCGGCAACCTGACCAGCCAGGTCCGCAACATCTCCCAGGTCTCCACCGCCGTCGCGAAGGGCGACCTGAGCCAGAAGATCACGGTGGACGCGCAGGGCGAGATCCTGGAGTTGAAGAACACCGTCAACACGATGGTGGATCAGCTGTCGTCGTTCGCCGACGAGGTGACGCGGGTGGCCCGGGAGGTGGGCACCGAGGGCAAGCTGGGTGGTCAGGCGCAGGTCAAGGGCGTTTCGGGTACGTGGCGGGATC
>NZ_JBDPMC010000088.1:0-24564 GCF_039871625.1 Micromonospora sp. B11E3
ACCGTGCCCGGCGTAGGGATCAAGCCTGACCGCCCGGAGCCGGGCACGGTCGCCCCCAGCCCCCACCCGGGCCAGCGTCGCGCGCGGCCGGAATGGGGCGTCAGACCTCGACGACCGTGGGGACGATCATCGGCCGGCGCCGGTACGCGTCGTTGACCCAGCGCCCGACCGTGCGCCGGACGATCTGCTGGAGCTGGTGGGGGTCGGTGATGCCGTCCGCGGCGGCCCGGTTCAGCGCCTCGGTGACCAGCGGGACGACCGGGGAGAACGCCTCCGGGTCCTCCGAGAAGCCCTTGGCCGAGACGGTCGGGCCGCCGACCACCTTGCCGGTGACCGAGTCGACCACCACCGTGGCGGCGATGAAGCCGCCGTCGCCGAGGATCCGCCGCTCGGTGAGCAGGGACTCGCTGACGTCGCCGACGGCCAGGCCGTCGACGTAGACGTACCGGCTCTTCACGTGGCCGACCAGGCTGGCGCGGCCCTCGACGAGGTCGACCACGTCGCCGTCCTCGCAGAGCACCACCCGGTCCGCGGCGACCCCGGACTCGATGCCGAGCCGGGCGTGCGCGCGCAGGTGCCGCCACTCGCCGTGCACCGGCATCAGGTTGCTCGGCCGGACGACGTTGAGCAGGTACAGCAGCTCGCCGGCGGGGGCGTGCCCGGAGACGTGCACCTTGGCCACGTCCTTGTGCACGACCACCGCGCCGGCCCGGGCCAGCCGGTTGATCACCCGGTAGACCGAGGTCTCGTTGCCGGGCACCAGCGAGGAGGCGAGCACGACGGTGTCGCCGGGGGCGATGGTGATGTGCCGGTGGTCGCCGCTGGCCATCCGGCCGAGCGCGCTCATCGGCTCGCCCTGGGAGCCGGTGGACATCAGCACGATCTGCTCGGGCGGCAGCGTCGTCGCCTCCTCGACGCCGACGACCAGGCCGGGCGGGATGTTGAGCAGGCCCAGGTCCCGGGCGATGCCCATGTTGCGGACCATCGAGCGGCCGATCAGCGCCACCTTGCGGCCGTGCTCGAGGGCCGAGTCGAAGACCTGCTGCACCCGGTGCACGTGCGAGGCGAAGGACGCGACGATGATCCGGCCGCGCGCCTTGGCGAAGATCGAGTCCAGCACCGGCCCGATCTCCCGCTCCGGGGTGACGAAGCCGGGGATCTCCGCGTTGGTGGAGTCCGACAGCAGCAGGTCGACGCCCTCGGCGCCGAGCCGGGCGAAGCCGGCCAGGTCGGTCAGCCGGCCGTCCAGCGGGAGCTGGTCCATCTTGAAGTCGCCGGTGTGCAGCACCAGGCCGGCCGGGGTGCGGATGGCCACCGCGAGGGCGTCCGGGATCGAGTGGTTCACGGCGAAGAACTCGCACTCGAACGGGCCGAGCCGCTCCCGGCCGCCCTCCCGCACGGTCAGCGTGTACGGCTGGATCCGCCGCTCGGCGAGCTTCGCCTCGACCAGGGCGAGGGTGAACTGCGACCCGACCAGCGGGATGTCCTGCTTGTGGGCGAGCAGGTACGGCACCGCCCCGATGTGGTCCTCGTGCCCGTGGGTGAGGACGATCGCCTGGATGTCGTCGAGCCGGTCCAGGATCGGCCCGAAGTCCGGCAGGATCAGGTCGACGCCCGGCTGCTCG
Organism: Micromonospora sp. B11E3; assembly: GCF_039871625.1. Taxonomy (NCBI): domain Bacteria; kingdom Bacillati; phylum Actinomycetota; class Actinomycetes; order Micromonosporales; family Micromonosporaceae; genus Micromonospora; species Micromonospora sp. B11E3. The sequence goes on from NZ_JBDPMC010000088.1 coordinate 1,626, forward strand.
ACGTCGGGGAAGAGCACGCCGCAGTCGACGACCAGCAGCTTGCCGTCGTACTCGAAGACGGTCATGTTCCGGCCGATGGCGCCGAGCCCGCCGAGCGGGGTGATGCGCAGGCCACCCTCCGGCAGCGGCGGGGGCAGTTCGCCCTCGATGTGCGCGTCGGTCACGCGTCCACCTCATTCTGCGACGCCGTCACCCGGCGTCCGTCGTGTCGTTCGATCATTCGGGGAGCTCCAGACCCGCCGCCGCGCAGTCCGCGCGCAGCTGGGCGATCTCGTCGTCGGTGGCGTCCACCAGCGGGGGGCGTACCGGGCCGGCCGGCAGCCCCTTGGCCGCCAGGCCCGCCTTCACCAGGATGGTGCCCTGGGTACGGAAGATGCCGGTGAACAGGGGCAGCAGCCGCCGGTGCAGCGCCAGCGCGGTGCCGGGGTCGCCCGCGTCGTACGCCTCGATCATCCGCTTGGTCAGCGCGCCGGTGAAGTGGGTCGAGGTGCCGACCAGGCCGACCGAGCCGACCGCCAGCGCGGGCAGCGTGAGGGAGTCCTCGCCGCTGTAGAACGCCAGGTCGGTGCGGCTGGTCACCCACGAGGTGGCGGCGAGGTCGCCCTTGGCGTCCTTGACCGCGACGATCCGGCCGTGCTCGGCGAGGCGTACCAGCGTCTCGGAGGCGATCGGCACCCCGGCGCGGTGCGGGATGTCGTACAGCATGATCGGCAGGCCGGTGGCGTCCGCGACGGCGGTGAAGTGCCGGACCAGCCCGCTCTGCGGCGGCTTGTTGTAGTACGGCGTCACCACGAGCAGACCGTGCGCGCCGGCCTTCTCCGCCGACGCGGCCAGCTCGATGGTGTGCCGGGTGTCGTTGGTGCCGACGCCGGCCACCACCCGCGCCCGGTCACCGACCGCCTCCACCACGGCCCGGATCAGGCGCTCCTTCTCCGCGTCGGTGGTGGTGGGCGACTCGCCGGTGGTGCCGTTGAGCACGAGCGCGTCGTTGCCCTGCTCGTCGACCAGGTGGTTCGCGAGCCGTACGGCCCCGTCCAGGTCGAGCGATCCGTCGGCGGTGAACGGGGTCACCATGGCGGTGAGCAGTCGGCCGAACGGGCGCGAGGGCGCCCGGTCCGCGGCGACAGGAAGGTCGTGCGTCATGCTCACAACTTATCGGACGACCGCGGGCGGCCCGCCGGGGAAGGGCGTAGGACTCACTCGGCGTGCTGGCTGGCCGCCACCTCCGTGCCGTCGGGCAGGGTGGTGATGACGAAGTCGGCGAAGACGTTCGGGGCGACCCGCTGAAGCTGGCGCAGGCACTCCACGGCCAGCTCGCGGATCTCCACGTCGGCCTGCTCGGTGGCGCGCATCTTGACGAAGTGCCGCCACGCCCGGTAGTTGCCGGTGACCACGATCCGCGTCTCGGTGGCGTTCGGCAGCACCGCCCGGGCCGCCTGCCGGGCCTGCTTGCGGCGCAGCGTCGGGTTGGGCTCGTCGGCGAAGCGCTGCTCCAGCCCCGCCAGCAGCTCCGTGTACGCCCGCACGCTGGCCTCGGCGGCCTCGACGAACCGCTTGTGCAGCTCCGGGTCCTCCGCGATCACCCGGGGCTCGACCATGGCCGCGTCCCGCTCCGGGACGTAGCGCTGGGAGAGCTGCGAGTACGAGAAGTGCCGGTGCCGGACCAGCTCGTGGGTGAAGGAGCGGGAGACCCCGGTGAAGTAGAAGGTCACCGTGCCGTGCTCCAGCACCGACAGGTGTCCGACCTCCAGGATGTGCGCCAGGTAACCGGCGTTGGTGGCCGTGGCCGGGTTGGGCTTCTTCCACGACTGGTAGCAGGCCCGGCCGGCGAACTCCGCGAGGGCCTGGCCGCCCTCGGCGTCGGTCGACCACGGTACGTCGTCCGGGGCCTGGAACTGGGTCCACGCGATCAGCTTGACCTGGGGCTGCACCATATCCGGCATTCCTCGGACTTTAGCCGCCCACCGGAGCCCCGCCGACGTGGGGCTCGCCGCCCGAAACCCGCACCACCTGCGAATCCCGGACACTTCGCGCCCGCTCGGCCCGACGCGTGGCCAAGATCTCGCTGGCTCCCGCGCCCGCATACCCGGCCGCGCCGGGTGCGGGTGCGGTGTCCGCCGCCTGTGGAGCTGCCCGCACGGACGGGGCAGCCACTGCGGCGGCCGGGAGCAGCCCGGCCGGACGGCTGGGCGCACATACGGGGCAGCTCCACAGGGTCCACCGCCACCACCGGCCGCCGGCCCGGCCCGCCGCCGTCCAGGGGCCGAGGGACGGGTGGCCGCACCCTGACACGGGCAGCGACCGGGACGCGGGGGTCAGACGTAGAGCGAGGTGAACGGGGCCCAGGGGAGGTTGCGGGCCACCGAGAAGACCAGCCAGGCGGCCAGGAACGCCCCGATCACCTTGGAGCTGACCTGCGGCTGCGGCAGCCGCCAGCCGAACGCCTGCCGGCCGGCCCAGGCCACGAACAGGTACGCCAGGAAGGGCAGCGCGAAGACGAAGAGGAAGTGGTGCCGGGCCGCGGCCGGCACGTCGCCGTGCAGCACGTACCAGAGGGCCCGGGTGCCGCCGCAGCCCGGGCAGTCCAGCCCGGTGGTGAGCTTGAGCAGGCAGGTCGGCGCCGCGTCCGGCTCGGCCCGGGTCGGGTCGCTGAGCAGCGCGTACGCCATGCCGAGGCCCACGCAGCCGAGGGCGGCCAGGGGCACCGCCCAGCGCGGCGAGCGGTCGTGGACCCGCATGACGAAGCGGGTGAACCGGTCCGGCTCCGGCACCTGGTACGCCGGGTACGCCCCGGGCGGCGGCCAGGCGGCCCCGGCCGCGGCGTGGGCGTGGCCGTCGTGGGCGTGGTAGTCGGCCGCGGGGGCGGCGTCGGGTCGGGCGTTCGGGCCGTCAACGCTCGTCACGTCGATCACGGTACACCCGCCACGCCCCGCAGCGCGCCCGCCAACGGGGCCGCGAGGTCACCGGCGGCGGGCGGGGCGACCGCGTCCAGCCCGAGCCAGCCGGCCAGCCGGTAGAGCTCGGCCGCCAGGGCGAGCGCCGTCTCCCCCGGCTCGACGCCGGGCTCGACCCAGGCGGCCGGGACCAGCAGCACGCCCGCATTCCGGTCGGCCTTGAGGTCGACCCGGGCGGTGAACCGCTCCCCCTGCAGGAACGGCAGCACGTAGTAGCCGTACACCCGCTGCGGGGCCGGGACGTAGATCTCGATCCGGTAGGTCAGGCCGAACAGCCGCTCGGCACGGCCCCGCTCCCAGATCAGCGGGTCGAACGGGCTGACCAGCGCGCCGGCCCGCACCCGGCGGGGCAGCCGGGCGGCGGCGTGCAGGTACGCCGGCTGCCGCCAGCCCGGCACGGTCACCGGGGTCAGCTCGCCGGCCTCGACCAGCTCGGCCACGGCGCGCCGGGCGCCGGCGGCGGGCAGGCGGAAGTAGTCGCGCAGCTCCGGCTCGGCGGCCACCCCGAGCGACCGGGCGGCGACCCCGACCAGCGTCCGGTACGCCTCCGCGTCGGTCGGCGTGGGCGCGTCCAGCACGGCCGGCGGCAGGACGCGCTCGGGCAGGTCGTAGCGGCGGGCGAACGAGGTGGTGCGCTCGGCGGCGGTCACCTCGCCGGCCCAGAACAGGAACTCCAGGGCCTGCTTGACCGCCGACCAGTTCCATCCCCAGTTGCCGGTCTGCCGGGGCGCGTCGTGCTCGATCTCGGCGACGGTCAGCGGCCCGCGGGCGGCCACCTCGTCGCGGACCCAGGCGACCAGGCCGGGCTGCTCGCGGGCGATCCGGCGCATCCCGCCCCAGGCGTCGTCGCGCGCCCGGGCCATCCGCCAGCGCAGCGCCGGGTGCAGCCCCACCGGGACCAGCGACGCCTCGTGCCCCCAGTACTCGAACAGCTCGCGGGGGCGGCGGTAGGCCGCCGTGTCGAGCAGCGCCGTCGGGTACGGCCCGAGCCGGCTGTACAGCGGCAGGTAGTGCGCCCGTTGCAGCACGTTGACCGAGTCCAGCTGGATCAGCCCGACCCGGTCGAGCACCCGGCGCAGGTGGCGGCGGGTGGGCGCGCCGGTGGGCGGCGGGTCGGCGAAACCCTGGGCGGCCAGCGCCACCCGCCGGGCCTGGGCGAGCGAGAGCGATTCCGGTGCGGCCATCGTCGGGCACCCTATTCCACACGTACGACACGACGGCGGGACGCTGGACGCCGGGCCGGCCGGGGCATACAACGGACGGATGCTGGTGATCCGCCCCGAGGAACCGGACGACGCCGAGGCCGTCGCCCGGGTGCACGTGCACGGCTGGCAGGCCGGCTACGCCGGGATCATGCCGGACGAGGTGCTGACCCGGCTCAACGTGGCGGCCTGGGCGCAGCGCCGGCGGGACATGGGCACCGCCGACCCGGGGCAGCCGTTCCGCACGCTGCTCGCCGAGCGGGGCGGCGCGGTGATCGGCTTCGCCACGTTCGGGCCGTACCGGAACAACCAGGACCGGTCCGACCTGGACGACGCCCTCGGCGAGGTGGTGGCGATGTACGTCGAGCGGGCGTACTGGGGGGACGGGACGGCCGGGCGGCTGCTGGCCGCGGCCCGGGCGGCGCTGGCGGGGCGGGGCTGGACGGCGTACCGGCTGTGGGTGCTGCGGGACAACCGCCGGGCCCGCCGCTTCTACGAGCGGGCCGGGCTGTCACCCGACGGCGAGCGGTCCACCTACCAGGTGCCGATGACCGGCGGCCGTCCCCCGGTCGGCCTGGTCGAGCTGCGCTACGCCGGGCGCCTCGACGGCTGACCCGGCGGGAGCCGCGCCGCCGCCCGCCCCGGCCCCGGACGGGGTCGCCCACCGGCGCACCGGCAGCAGGAGCAGCAGCGCCAGGCTGATCCAGACGTAGGTGTTGCTGCCGAGGAAGCCGTCGACGCCCGTGAAGTCCTTCTCCCAGGACCAGACGATCCGGCTGCACAGCAACGCGTACCCGATGGCGGCGGCGGCCAGCAGGACGCGGCGCCGGCGGCTGCGGGCGGCGGCCGCCATGCCGTTGTCGACCAGCAGGAGCAGCGCCGGCAGCAGCCAGACCAGGTGGTGCACCCAGGTCACGGGGCTGACCAGGCACATCACCGCGCCGGTCAGGGCCAGACCGGTGGCCTCGTCGCCGGCGGCCGCCGCGGACCGGGACCGCCCGACCCAGACGGCGAGGGTGGCCAGCACGAGCGCCGCCCAGGCGATCGTGCTCGGGTGCTCGGGGTCCAGCCGGGCCACCACCCCGCGCAGCGACTGGTTGGACACGAACGCCAGCTCGCCGACCCGGCCCGTGTTCCACAGCGCGGTGGTCCAGAACTCGCGGGACGCATCGGGGAAGAGGGCCGCGGCGAGCAGGGTGACGACGGTCGCGGTGCCCGTCGCCGTCAGCGCGGCCCGCCAGCGCCCGGTGACCAGCAGGTAGACGACGAAGATGCCCGGCGTCAGCTTGATCGCCGTGGCCAGGCCCACGCCGACGCCCGCCCATCGGCTGCCGCCCGGGATCAGCCGCAGCAGGTCCGCCCCGACCAGGAACAGCAGGAGCATGTTGACCTGGCCGAAGTTGACCGTCTCGCGCATCGGCTCGAACGCGGCGGCCAGGCAGAGCGCCACGGCGAGGGCGAACCAGCGGGTCCACCCGGCGCGGCGGGCGACCGGGTCGAGCAGCCACCAGATCAGCACCGCGCTGACCACCACGGAGGCGGTCACGCTCACGACGATCGCGGCCGTCCACGGCAGGTACGCCATCGGCAGCATGACCAGGGCGGCGAACGGCGGGTACGTGAAGCCGTACTGGGTGTTGGGCTTGAGGAAGTCGTAGAGCTCCCCGCCGTCGTGGACCCAGAAGCGCAGCGCTCCGTGGTAGACCCTGAGGTCGAAGAAGCCGTGCCGCACGGCCGCGACGGACAGGAACGCGGTCACCGCGACGGCGAGCGCGACCACGCCCACGACCTGCGCGATCGCGCGTCCGGGACCCTGCGCCACCGTCGCCTCCCCCACCCTGCGTAGGCTTCCGTCCCATGGCTCTCGGGTACGTCCGCCCGGCGCGTCCGGAGGACGCCGGCGAGATCGCACGCATCCAGCTCGCCACCTGGCGGGTCGCGTACCGCCGGATCCTGCCCCGGCACGTGCTCGACAACCTGGACGAGGCGTACCTCGCCCGGCGGTGGAGCGCGGCGGTGCAGGAGCCGCCCTCGGACGCGCACCGGGTGCTGGTCGCCGTCGAGCAGGCCGAGCAATCGTATCTGGTGGGGTTCGCCGCCTCCGGTCCGGCCGACGCGGAGTCCCGCGCGCCCAACGAGCCGGCCGACGCGCTCGGGCCGGACGTGGTGGCGGTGACGGACCTGCTGGTCGAGCCGCGCTGGGGCCGGCGCGGGCACGGCAGCCGGTTGCTCGCGGCCAGCGTCGACCTGTGGCGCGCCGACGGGTTCGCCCGCGCGGTGGCCTGGGCGTTCGACGGGAACCCGGCGACCCGGAAGTTCCTCACCGGTGCGGGCTGGGAGCCCGACGGCGCGGCCCGGGCCCTCGACGTCGACGACATGCTGGTCAACCAGTTGCGGCTGCACGTCGCCGTACCGGCCGCGGCGGCCCCCGGCGAGTAGCCGGGGACCGCCGGGGGCCGCCGGTCAGCCCTTGTCCGCGCCGTCGTTGGCGTCCCGGACGAAGTACCGCTGGAAGATCACGAAGAGCACCGCCACGGGGATGGTGGCCAGCAGCGCCGCGCCGAGCTTGAGCGGGTACTGGTTGCCCTTGCCGAGCGAGCCGCTGACCAGGTCGGCCAGGCCACGCGGCAGCGTGAACAGGTCCGGGTTCTGCACCGAGACCAGGCTGTGCGGGAACTCGTTCCAGGAGCCCTGGAACGACAGGATGGTCAGCGTGATCAGGGCCGGCTTCGCCATGGGCAGCACCACCGACCAGAACGTGCGGAAGACGCTGGCGCCGTCGATCCGCGCCGCCTCCTCCACGCTCACCGGGATCGACTCGAAGAACTGCTTCATGATGAACACGCCCGCCGCGTCGGCCAGCAGCGGCACCACCAGGCCGGCGTAGCTGTCGTAGATGCCGAGCTGGTTGAGCACCAGGAACTTCGGGATCAGCAGCACCACGCCGGGCACCGCCATGACCGCGATGATCGCGGCGAACAGCCCGCCCCGGCCCCGGAAGCGCAGCCGGGCGAGGGCGTACCCGGCGAGCGAGTCGAAGAACACCCGCCCGAGGGTGACCAGGACGGTGACCAGCAGCGAGTTACCGAGCCAGAGCGGGAAGTTGGTGCCTTCGAAGATCCGCTCGAAGCCGGCCATGGACACCGGGTCGGGGATCGGCGAGAGCGGGTTCGCCGCCGCGTCGGGCTCGGTCTTGAACGAGTTGCCGATCTGGATGACGAACGGGTAGAGGAACACCAGCCCGAAGAAGACCAGGACGGCGTACCCGACGAAGCGGCTGGCCAGGGCGCGGGCCCCCTGGTCCCGGCGCGGGCGGGCCGGCGTCGGGGCCGCCGCCGGCCGGTCGGTCGGCACGGCCATCTCAACCCCCCTGCCGTACGCGACGCCGCCACCACGGGCCGCGTCGCGCGCCGGCCGGCTCCCGCTCGGCCATCAGCCAGCGCTGGAGCACGGTGAACACGATGATGATCAGGAACAGCACGAACGAGATCGCCGCGCCGGAGCCGTAGTCGAAGTCGCGGAACGCGGTCCGGTACGACAGGTACGCCGGGGTGAGCGTCGTCTTGGCCGGGTCGCCCTGGCTCATCACGTACACCTGGTCGAAGACCTGCCAGCAGCCGATCAGGCCCAGGGTGAGCACCAGGAACATGGTCGGCCTGATCATCGGCAGGGTGACGTGCCGGAACCGCTGCCAGCGGCTGGCCCCGTCGAGCGTGCTCGCCTCGTCGAGCACCACGGGGACGTTCTGCAACGCGGCGAGGAACATCAGCATGAACGTCCCCGACGTGGTCCAGACGACCAGCGCGATGATCGACATCATTGCCACGCTCGGCCCGGAGAGCCAGTCCCACCAGGTCAGCCCGAGCGGCCCGCCGCCGGTGAGCGCGCCGGGCGGATTGTCGGTGTCCAGCCCGAACACGCCGAGCAGCAGGTGCAGCACGCCCCGGGAGTCGGCGAACCACTGCGGCCCGTCGATGCCGAACATCGCGAGCAGGTTGTTGACCGCCCCGGAGCTGGAGAACATGAACAGGAAGACCACGCTGATCGCCACGGAGCTGGTCACCGACGGGAAGTAGAAGGCGGTCCGGAAGAAGCCCTTCCCCTTGAGCATCCGGTTGTTGACGATCAGGGCGAGCCCGAGGGCGAGCACCGTCTGGGTCGGCACGACGATCGCCACGTAGTAGACGTTGTTGCGCAGGCTGGTCATGAAGTCCCGGCGATCCAGCCCGTCCTCCGTGAACAGCCTCGTGTAGTTGTCGCCGCCGACGAACGGCACCTTGCCGGTGAACGGGCTGCCCTGGCCGTTCCAGTCGGTGAGGCTCACCCAGAGCGCCATCAGGATCGGCAGCAGCAGGAACAGCCCGAGGATCACGATCACCGGCGCGACGAACAGCCAGCCGGCGACGGTCTCGTTGGCGCGGGTACCGCGTCCTCGCCGCCGCCCCTTCCCGGGCGGCCGCTTGGCGGTGGCCGGGGCCGCGAGCGCGTCGGTCGCCATCTCCCCTCCTTCCAGGGAAGGAAAGGAAGGGCCCCTTGCGTGGCAAGGGGCCCTTCCTTTCAGCCTCAGCCGCCGAGGGCCGCCTTCGCGTTGGAGTCGAAGCGCGACAGGATCGTCTTCGGGTCGCCGTTGGCCAGGCCCTGCAGGCCGGTGTCCAGGTCGCTGAGGACACTGTCCATCTTCGGGGCGTTCACCGGGCCCTGGGCGTACGCGGCACCGTCGATGAACGGCTTGTCCGCCGGGAACTGGCTGGTGTACTGGTCGCGGACCGACTGCCGCGACGGCATGACGCCGAACGCCTTGGCGAAGGCGATCTGCTGGTCGCCGGCGGTCATCGCCTCGACGAACTTGAACGCCTGCTCCTTGTACTTGCTCTTGGCGGCGACGCCCCAGCACTGGGTGAAGGACAGCGTGCCCTTGCCCTTCGGGCCGGCCGGCAGCTCGACGACCTTGTACTTGACGTTCGGGAAGTCGTTCTGCAGGGCACCCTTGATCCAGTTGCCCTCGATGGTCATCACGGCCTTGCCCTTGCCGAACGCCTCGCCGGACCAGCCGGAGTCGAGCTGCTTCGGGTACTTGGCGAGCCCGTCGGTGAGCATCTTCTTGACGTACTCGAGGGCGGCCAGGTTCTCCGGGGTGTCGGCGGTGGCCTGCTTGCCGTCCTTGCTCGTCAGCCAGCCGCCGTTCTGCACCATGAACGCGCCGATGCGGTCCCGGGTGTCGCCGAGGGCGAGCGGGACGAGGCCCTTGGCCTTGATCTTCTGGGCGGCGGCGGTGAGCTGCTCCCAGGTGGTGGGCACGTCGGCGTCGGTCAGTCCGGCCTTCGCCCACAGGTCGGTGTTGATCTGGAGGGCGAGGGTGGAGAAGTCCTTCGGCGCGCAGTAGAGCTTGCCGTCGTACGTGAACGTGGTGCGCAGGCTCTCGTAGAAGTCGTCCTTGTTGCTGATCTTGTCGCCGTACGGCTCCAGGGCGCCGACGCTCGCGTAGTCGGCGAACCGGGCGGCGTCGACGTAGAACACGTCCGGCGGGGTGCCGCCGGCGAGGGCCTGGCCGAGCTGCTGGGTGAGGTCCTGCGCGGGGGTGACGGTCGCGGTGTTGCCGGAGCTGGACGCCCACTTCGCGGCGGCGTCCTGCACCGCCTTGGTCTCGGCCTCGCCGGACGAGCCGATCAGGATCTGCAGGCTGGCCGGCCCGCTGGACTGCGCGGTGTCGCTGGACTTGTCGTCGAAGCCACTGCCGCAGGCCGTGGAGCCGAACAGCGCCGCGGCGGCGATGCCGGCCACGGTCGCGCGGCGGAGGAATCGAGCTGTCATCTCATTCTCCTGGGGGATGGTGGTAGGGGAAGGTGTTTACGCGGTGTGGCGCCGCACGAGTGAGGGCTCGAGCAGCACCGGGGAATCGAAGTCGTGGCCGTCGAGCACGCCGGTGAGCTGCTCGACGCAGCGGGCGGCGACCGCGGCGAGGGGTTGGCTGACGCTGGTCAGCCCGACCGCGGCGGCGACCGGGGTGTCGTCGAAGCCGACGACGGCGACCTCGGCGCCCGCGCACCGGACGGCCCGGAGGGCGCCGAGGGCGAGCGAGTCGCTGGCGCAGACGACGGCGGTCGGCGGCTCGGGCTCGGCGAGCAGGTCGTTCATCATCCGCTCGCCCTCGCCGACGCCGTCCGCGGTCTCCCGGTCCAGCGGGCCCGGGTCGATGCCCGCGGCCCGTAGGGTGCGGTACCAGCCCGACCGGCGGTCGTCGCCGACGCCGGAGCCCTTCGGCCAGCCGATGAAGCTGATCCGGCGGTGGCCCGTCTCCAGCAGCATTCTGGTCGCCTGCGCCGTCCCCGCCGCGCCGTCGACGTCGACCCAGGGGTGGGACTCCAGGTCGTCCCAGGGGCGCCCGAAGGTCACGAACGGCACCTTGCGGGCGGCGAGCCAGGCGGTGCGGGGGTCACCGTGGTCGGTGCCGGTGAGCACGAAGCCGTCCAGGTCGTACGCGGCGAGCAGGTCGGAGTAGACGGCGATCTCCTGGCCGTCGTCGTCGGCGGTGTAGAGCAGCACCCGGTAGCCGGTGGCGCCGGCGGTCTCGGTCAGCCCGTGCAGGAACCGGTCGAGCACCGAGCCGTTGATCCCGTCCCGGGTCGGCTGGATGCGTACGGCGATCAGCCGGGACCGGCCGGTGCGCATCTGCCGGGCGGCCTGGTTGGCGCGGTAGCCCAGCGCGACGATGGCCTCCTGCACCCGGCGGCGGGTCTCCTCCCTGACGATGTGGGGGGCGTTGAGCACGTTCGAGACGGTCTGCCTGCTCACCTGGGCGCGCCGGGCCACCGTCGCGATGGTCACCTTTTGTGCCACAAATTCCCCCTCGCCGTCTTGAACGATCGAACCGACTTACGGCAGGATTGGAACGTTCAAGTTGCTGGAATGTTTCGCACTTTGCACCGCCCCGGACGATCTGTCAAGACGGCCCCCGACGCCCCTCCGGCACGGCACGGCATGCCACACCACCCGCGCCGCCGGTGCGGCAGCCGGCACCGGTCGCGGCAGACGTCCCCCGAGAAACCCCTGGAGCCGCCCCGTGACCGAACGCCGCCTGCAACCCCTGCTGCACGACCTCGTCGGGGTTGTCCACGCCCCGACCAGCGCGCTGGGCGACGCGGCCGGACAGATCCGCCCGGCCGGCGTGCAGGGCGTGTTCCACGCCGACGCCCGGGTGCTGTCCCGGGCCGAGCTGCGCGTCGACGACCGAGAGCCGGAGGCGCTGACCCGTGGGCCGGTCGGCCCGCACGCCGCCCGCTTCGTCGGCCTGACCCGGTGGCTCGGCGACCCCGGCGCCGACCCGACCGTCCGGGTCGACCGGGTCCGCCGGCTCGAACCGGGCGGGCTCACCGAGGAGCTGCACGTCGTCTCCACCGCCGCCGCGCCGGTGCGGGCCACCGTCAGCGTCGACCTCGGCTGCGACCTGGCACCGATCGAGATGGTCAAGTCGGGCGACACGACCGAGCCGCTGCCGGCCAAGATGACCGGCGCCGGCCAGGTGACCTGGGCCGCCGACGGCATCACCGTCACCGTGACCGGCGAACAGGCCGCGGCCGACGCCGACGGCGACCGGGCCCGCTCCCCCCGGCTGAGCTGGCCCGTCGAGCTGGCCCCGCGCGGCAGCGTCACCCTGCGCTGGCGGCTGGCCGTCGACGACCCCCGGGCCGTGGTGGTCGCCCCGGCCGCCGCGCCCACCTGGGCCCGGCCGGAGGTGACCGCCGACGACCGGCGGCTGGTCCGGTTCCTCGACCGCTCCCTGGACGACCTGCACACGCTGCGCCTGGCCGAGGCCGGCCACCCCGGGGACGTGTTCCTCGGCGCGGGCGTGCCCTGGTTCCTCACCCTCTTCGGCCGGGACAGCCTCTGGGCCGCCCGGATGCTGCTGCCGCTGGGCACCGAGCTGGCCGCCGGCACGCTGCGGGTGCTGGCCCGCCGGCAGGGCACGCGGGTCGACCCGGCGACCGGCGAGGCGCCCGGCAAGATCCTGCACGAGCTGCGCCGGGGCGAGTTCGCCCTGCCCCAGCACGGCCTGCGGCTGCCGCCCGCGTACTACGGCACCGTCGACGCGACGCCGCTCTGGGTGGCGCTGCTGCACGACGCGTGGCGCTGGGGCCTGCCGGCCGAGCAGGTGGAGCCGCTGCTGCCGCACCTCGAGGCCGCGCTGGGCTGGCTGGGCGAGCACGCCGACGCCGACGGCGACGGCCTGGTCGAGTACGTCGACACCAGCGGCCGGGGGCTGTCCAACCAGGGCTGGAAGGACTCCGGCGACTCCATCCGGTTCCGTGACGGCCGGCTGGCACAGGCGCCGATCGTGCTGGCCGAGGTGCAGGGGTACGCGTACGAGGCGGCGGTCGCCGGGGCGGCGCTGCTCGACGCGTTCGGCCGGCCCGGCGGCGACCGGTGGCGCGAACACGCGGCCCGACTCGCCGAGCGGTTCCGGGCCGCGTTCTGGGTCGACGGCCCGTACGGCCCCCAGCCGGCGCTCGCCCTCGACCGGGACAAGCGGCCCGTCGACTCGCTGACCAGCAACATCGGCCACCTGCTCGGCACCGGCCTGCTGACCGAGGACGAGTCGGCGCAGGTGGCCCGGCTGCTCGCCACCGAGGCGCTGGCCGGCGGGTTCGGGCTGCGTACCATGTCGACCGACGACGCCGGGTACAGCCCGCTGTCGTACCACTGCGGGTCGGTCTGGACGCACGACACCGCGATCGTGCTCGCCGGGCTGGCCCGGGGCGGTCACCGCGAGGCGGCACTCGGCCTGGCCGACGGGCTGCTCGCCGCCGCCGACGCGTTCGACCACCGGGTGCCGGAGCTGTACGCCGGCGACGACCGGGCGCTCATCGGCCGGCCGGTGCCGTACCCGGCGGCGTGCAAGCCGCAGGCCTGGTCGGCGGCGGCCTCGGTGCTGCTGCTCCAGGCCGGCGTCGGGCTCTACCCGGACGTGCCGGGCGGGGTCGTCCGCCTCGACCCGCTGGCCGGGCCGAAGCTGGGCGCGCTGACCGCCCGCGGTCTGCGCGTCGCGGGTGCCCCCGTCGACGTGACGGTCGACGGCACCGGCGCGGCCCAGGTGGACGGCCTCCCGCCGTCCGTCACGCTGACCGCCACCGTCCCCGCCCCGGCCGTCCCGTCCCCGCGCCGCGCCCCCGAGGCCGGCGTCGATCATGGGGTTGGCGGCGGATCCGGTCGCTGAATCAGCCGTCAACCCCATGATCGACGGGTAGTTCGGCGACGACCTCGTCGTCCTCCGTCGCGCCCGTGGGGAGGAAGCCGAGGCGGGTCCAGAGGGTTGCCGCGGCGGCGTTGTCGGGGTGGTACGACAGGCGGACGGCGCGGCACCCCGGCTGCGCCGCCAGCCAGGTGGCCAGGGTGGCCACGGCCGCCTCGCCGACGCCGTGGCCCTGCTCGGTGGCGTCGACGACCACGCCGCCGATCCACCGGGACCCGTCGTCGTCCACGCCCCACATGACGTGCCCGACGACGGCGTCGCCGGCGTACACGGCCAGCGAGGTCCAGACCCCGCCGCGCTCGCTGAGCAGCAGGTAGCGGGCGGCCATCGGGTACACCCAGGCCCGCTGGTCGTCCCGGGGCACGACGTCGGCGACGGCCCGCCAGTTGTGGTCGTCGACGGGCCGCAGGGTGACGTGCCGGCCGGTCCGGTCGCGCCGGTTCGAGTCGATCATCCGGCGAGCCTAGGGGCGGACCGGCGGCCCGGCGACCGGATTGTCGGGCGCGCGGCCCGAGTTTCGTGTCAGTCGAGCAGGTCGTCCAGGCCGACGGTGAGGCCGGGCCGGCTGAGCACCGCGCGGACGGCCAGCAGCACACCGGGCATGAACGAGGACCGGTCGTACGAGTCGTGCCGGATGGTCAGCGTCTCGCCGGTGGTGCCGAACAGCACCTCCTGGTGGGCGAGCAGCCCGGTGGCCCGTACGGCGTGCACCCGTACCCCGTCGATGTCGGCGCCCCGGGCGCCCGGCACCTCGTCCTTCGTGGCGTCGGGGACGGGCCCGAGGCCCGCCTCGGCGCGCGCCCGGGCGATCAGGCGGGCGGTGTGGGTGGCGGTGCCGCTCGGGGCGTCCAGCTTGCGGGGGTGGTGCTGCTCGACGATCTCGACGGACTCGAAGTACCGGGCCGCCCGCGCCGCGAACTGCATCATCAGCACCGCGCCGAGGCCGAAGTTGGGGGCGATGACGGCCCCCACCCCGGGCTTGCCGGCGAGCCAGCCGCGGACCTGGTCGAGCCGCTGCTCGGTGAAGCCGGTGGTGCCGACGACGGCGTGGATGCCCTGGTCGACGCACCAGTGCAGGTTGTCCATCACGGCGTCGGGGGTGGTGAAGTCGACGACCACCTCGGCACCGGCGTCGGCGACGGCGGACAGCCCGTCGCCCTGGTCGATCGCCGCCACCAGCTCCATGTCGGGCGCGGCGTCGACCGCCCCGCACACCTCGGCGCCCATCCGGCCCCGGGCCCCCAGCACGCCCACCCGGATCGGCTCCGCCGGGTTCCTCTCCTGCTGCTCAGTCACGGGGCACAACCTATCCCAAGCCGGTCGCGGGCCAGGTCGCGCCGGTCCAGATCGGGGCACCCGCACCGGGCCGGCCGCCGACCGTCCCGCCCAGGCGAGGGGTCGGGCCGTCCGCGGGATCGACGGCGGTCAGGCGGAGAAGTCGCCCTCGCCGAACGGGCCGACGACGGCCAGGGACATCGGCCGGGCGAGCAGCTCGGCGGCGAGGGCGTTCACGGCGGCGACGCTCACCGCGTCCACCCGGGCCAGCAGCTCGTCCACCGGCATCAGGTCGCCGTAGAGCAGCTCGCCCTTCGCCAGTCGGCTCATCCGGGAGCCGGTGTCCTCCAGCCCGAGCACGAACGAGCCCTTGCTCATCCCCTTGCCCCGGGCCACCTCGGCCTCGGTCAGCCCGTCGGCGGCCACCCGGCGCAGCTCGGCCCGGGTCAGCTCCAGCACCTCGTCCACCTTGCCCGGGGCGCAGCCGGCGTAGACGGCGAAGATGCCGCTGTCGGCGTACTGGCTGGCGTAGGAGTACACCGAGTACGCCAGGCCGCGGCGCTCCCGGATCTCCTGGAACAGGCGGCTGGACATGCCGCCGCCGAGGACGTTGTTGAGCACGCCGAGGGCGAAGCGCCGATCGTCGGTGCGGTCGATGCCGGGGCAGCCGAGGATGACGTGCGCCTGCTCCGACTCCTTCGGCTCGACCAGGGTGGTGGCGGGCTTCGTGCGTACCGTCGGGGTGGCCGGCCGGCGCGCGGCCGGGGCCGCCGGGTCGGTGTCCAACGGGGTGCCGTGCAGGGCCTGACGGACCAGCCGGACCACGGCGGCGTGGTCGAGGTTGCCGGCGGCCGCGACGACGATCTGCGGCGGCGTGTAGTGGCGGCGGTAGAAGCCCTGGATCTGCCGCCGGGTCATCGGGGTGACCGTGTCCTCGGTGCCGGAGATCAGCCGGCCGAGGGGGTGGTCGCCGTAGACGGCGCGGGCGAACAGGTCGTGCACCTCGTCGCCCGGCTCGTCGTCGTGCATCGCGATCTCTTCGAGGATGACGCCGCGCTCGGTCTCCACGTCGGCCGGCTCCAGCAGCGAGTCGGCGACCAGGTCGCACATCACGTCGATGGCCAGCGGCAGGTCCTCGTCCAGCACGCGGGCGTAGTAGCAGGTGTATTCCTTCGTGGTGAAGGCGTTGGTCTCGCCGCCCACCGCCTCGATCTCCGAGGAGATGTCCAGCGCCGTCCGCTTGTGGGTGCCCTTGAAGAGCAGATGCTCCAGGAAGTGCGCCGCGCCGCCCTGCGGGCCGGTCTCGTCGCGGGAGCCGACCGCCACCCAGACGCCGAACGAGACGCTGCGCATCGCCGGGATCGCCTCGGTCAGCACGCGCAGCCCACTGGGCAGCACGGTACGGCGTACCGTGCCGCCCAGCGGATCGTCACTCAGCGTGCGGGTGACCGCCCGGGACGCGCCGCCGGAACGCCCGGGCTGCGGCCCGGTGGCGTGCCGGACGGCGCCGGACGGCGCCACCCCCCGTCGATTCTCCGGAAAGGACGCGCGCCGGGACCGACTCACGAAGACCTGCTCTCAGTTCGACGAGGGGTGGGTGGTGCCGGTCGGGTCAGCTGTGCCGGGTCCGGCGGCGCGGACGCTCGCCGCCCTCGCCACCCTCGCCGCCGCCCTGGCCGCGCTCGCCGCGCTCCGGGCCGCGACCGGCCCGCTCGCCCCGCTCGCGCGGGCCCCGGTCGCCCCGGTCCCGGCCAGCCGGACGCTCACCGCCGGCGGCCTCACCGGCGGCCGGCGCCTCGGCGCCCTCCGGGCGGACCTTGTCCAGGTAGATCTTGCCGCGGGCGTCGATGTCCGCGATCTCGACCTCGACCTTGTCGCCGACGTTGAGGAAGTCCTCGACCTTCTCGACCCGCTTGCCGTCGCCCACCTTCGAGATGTGCAGCAGGCCGTCGCGGCCCGGCAGCAGCGAGACGAACGCGCCGAACGCGGCGGTCTTGACCACCGTGCCCAGGAACTTGTCGCCCACCTTCGGCAGCGTCGGGTTGGCGATCGCGTTGATCCGCTCGACGGCGGCCTGCGCCGACGGGCCGTTGGTCGCGCCGACGTAGATCGTGCCGTCGTCCTCGATGGAGATCTCGGCGCCGGTCTCGTCCTGGATGGCGTTGATGGTCTGGCCCTTCGGGCCGATCACCATGCCGATCTTGTCGACCGGGATCTTGACGGTGGTGACCCGCGGGGCGTAGTCCGACATCTCGGCCGGCGCCTCGATGGCCCGCTGCATCACGTCGAGGATGACCTGCCGGGCCTCGTGGGCCTGCTGGAGCGCGGCGGCCAGCACGTCCGACGGGATGCCGTCGAGCTTGGTGTCGAGCTGGAGCGCGGTGACGAAGTCCCGGGTGCCGGCGACCTTGAAGTCCATGTCGCCGAACGCGTCCTCGGCGCCGAGGATGTCGGTCAGCGTCACGTACTCGGTCTTGCCCTCGACCTCGTCGGAGATGAGGCCCATGGCGATGCCGGCGACCGGCGCCTTCAGCGGCACACCGGCCGACAGCAGGCCCAGCGTCGAGGCGCAGACCGAACCCATCGAGGTGGAGCCGTTGGAGCCGAGCGCCTCGGAGACCTGCCGGATGGCGTACGGGAACTCCTCGCGCGACGGCAGCACCGGGATCAGCGCCCGCTCGGCGAGCGCGCCGTGGCCGATCTCGCGGCGCTTCGGCGAGCCGACCCGGCCGGTCTCACCGGTGGAGTACGGCGGGAAGTTGTAGTTGTGCATGTAGCGCTTGGACTTCTCCGGGGAGAGCGTGTCCAGCGCCTGCTCCATGCGCAGCATGTTCAGCGTGGTGACGCCCAGGATCTGGGTCTCGCCGCGCTCGAACAGCGCCGAGCCGTGCACCCGGGGCAGCACGCCGACCTCGGCGGTCAGCGGGCGGATGTCGCGCGGGCCCCGGCCGTCGATGCGGACCTGCTCGCGCAGCACCCGGGCGCGTACCTCGGCCTTGGTCAGCGACCGGAACGCGGCGGACAGCTCCTTCTCCCGGCCCTCGAAGCGCGCGCCGAGCTCCTCCTGCACGCGGGCCTTGATCCGGTCCAGGGCCTCCTCGCGGTCGGCCTTGCCGGCGATCTTCAGGGCCTCGGCGACCTCGCCGCGGGCCAGCTCGGCCACCGCGTCGTACGCGTCGTCCTGGTAATCCAGGAACACCGGGAACTCGGCGACCGGCTTGGCGGCCACCTCGGCCAGCTCGCTCTGCGCCCGGCACAGCTCGCGGATGGCCGGCTTGGCGGCCTCCAGGCCGCTGGCGACGACCTCCTCGGTCGGGGCGGGGGCACCGCCCGCGACCAGCGCCACGGTGTGCTCGGTGGCCTCGGCCTCGACCATCATGATCGCGACGTCGCCGTCGGGCAGGGCCCGGCCGGCCACCACCATGTCGAAGGTGGCCCGGGACAGCTCCTCGTGGGTCGGGAAGGCCACCCACTGGCCGTCGACGTGCGCCATCCGGGTCGCCCCGATCGGGCCGGAGAACGGCAGGCCGGAGAGCTTGGTCGACATCGACGCGGCGTTGATCGCCACCACGTCGTACGGGTGCTGCGGGTCCAGCGCCAGGACGGTCTCGACGACCTGGACCTCGTTGCGCAGGCCCTTGACGAACGACGGGCGCAGCGGCCGGTCGATCAGCCGGCAGGTGAGGATGGCGTCCTCGCTGGGCCGGCCCTCCCGGCGGAAGAACGAGCCGGGGATGCGGCCCGCGGCGTACATCCGCTCCTCGACGTCGACCGTCAGCGGGAAGAAGTCGAACTGCTCCCGCGGCTGCTTGCCGGCCGTGGTGGCGGAGAGGACGACCGTCTCGCCGAGCTGGGCGATGACGGAACCGGCGGCCTGACGGGCCAGGCGGCCGGTGGAGAACGTGACCTCGCGGGTGCCGAAGGACCCGTTGTCGATCACGGCGGTGCGGGACTCGGTGCCGAGGGAATTCTCGGTCATGGTGCGGTTGTGCTCCTTCGCGTCAGGGGCCCACGACACGGGGAGCTGCTCAGACGGCCGGTCTTCGATCGAAGCGCCCGGGGTGCCGGCGGCTGGCCGGGTTCCCGGGGGCCACTACCGGAGACCGGTACGCTGACCGGCTCCCTGTCGGGTGGTCGCGCGGCCCGGGTGTGATTCGGGTGGTGACGCCGGACGGGGGAGCGACCCGCTGGCCGCTCCCCCGTGACGTCACCGGCGCAGGCCGAGCCGCTCGATGAGCGACCGGTAGCGGTTGATGTCCTTCTTCTGGACGTAGTTGAGCAGCCGACGGCGACGGCCGACCAGCAGCAGCAGCCCGCGGCGGCTGTGATGGTCGTGCTTGTGCACCTTCAGGTGCTCGGTGAGGTCCGCGATCCGCTTGGTCAGGACCGCGACCTGCACCTCCGGCGAACCGGTGTCGCCCTCGGCGGTCGCGTACTCCGCGCGGATCTTGGCCTTGGACTCCTGGTCGAGCGCCATGTTCTCCCTGTTTCGGTGGGTTGATCGGTGGTGTCCGTCGTCAGGCCCGGGGACCCGTCGTCGGGGCCCGGAGACCGGAGACGGACGAACCTCGCACCCGCGGCGTCGTGCAGGCACGCGAGGCTCCACGTCGGTCAGCCGACGTCCCCGTCAGACTACCAGCCTCCGGCGGAACCGCCCGGCGAAGGGCGACGCGACGGCGCGGACGGGCACGAAACCCAGCTCCCCACGGCGGGGTCCGGCTCAGCCGAGAACGCGGCGGGTGCGCTCGACGTCCTGGGCGATCTGGGCCACCAGCGGCTCGATCCCGTCGTACCGGACCTGACCGCGCAGATGGGCGACGAAGTCCAGGGCCAGCCGCTCGCCGTACAGGTCGCCCGAGAAGTCCAGCGCGTACGCCTCGACCCGCCGCTCCCGCCCGGAGAAGGTCGGGTTGGTGCCCACGGAGACCGCCGCGGCCAGCCGCTCCCGGTGCCCCCGGCGCACCAGCCAGGCGGCGTAGACGCCGTCGGCCGGCACGGCGGCGTACCGGTGACAGAGCAGGTTGGCGGTGGGGAAGCCCAGCTCCCGCCCCCGCTGGTCGCCGCGGACCACCACGCCCTCGACCCGGTGCGGGCGGCCCAGCGCGGCGGCCGCCGCGCCCACGTCCCCGGCGTCGACGCAGGAGCGGATGTACGTGGAGGAGAAGACGGTGCCGTCGTCGGCGACCAACGGGCCGCCCTCGACCCCGAAGCCGAACGTGCGGCCGAGCCGCTCCAGCAGCGCCACGTCGCCGGCCGCCCGGTGCCCGAAGCGGAAGTTCTCCCCCACCACCACGAGGGCGGCGTGCAGGTTCTCCACCAGGATGTCGTGCACGAACGCCTCCGCCGGCAGCCGGGAGAACTCCGGGGTGAACGGCACCACGCAGAGCACGTCCACGCCGAGCGCCTCGACCAGCTCCGCCTTGCGGGCCGGCTCGGTGAGCACCGCCGGGTGCGAGCCCGGGCGGACCACCTCGGCCGGGTGCGGGTCGAAGGTGACCACCACCGACTGCACGCCCAGCTCCCGGGCCCGGGCCACGGCGTGCCCGATGGTCGCCTGGTGCCCCCGGTGCACACCGTCGAAGACGCCGATGGTGACGACCGAACGGCCCCAGCCGCCGGGCGCCGCCTCGTACCCCCGCCACCGCTGCATGACGCTCCTCCCCTGCTCCCCGCCGGGCGTTCCGACGGGCCGCCCCGCCCGCCGGGTGTTCCGACGGGCCACCCCGCCCGCCGTCAGGCCGGGGCGAGCACGATCTCCGCGCGGGCCGGGCCGGCCCGTTCGCTGACGATAGCGATCAGCCCACCGCCGGGCCCGAAGACCGCGTACGGGCCGGCGATGCCGGCCGGGTCGAGGGGGCCGCCGTGCGCGAGCACCCGCGCCTCGTCCGCGCTGGCGTCCCGGCGCGGGAAGAACCGTTCGGCCGCCGCGTCCAGCGGCAGGTTGACCACCTCCGGCGCGCGCGGCTCCAGCTCGTCGAGGGTCGCCGCCTCGGTCAGGGTGAAGCCGCCGACCGCCGTGCGGCGCAGCGCCGTCAGGTGCCCGCCGACCCCGAGCGCCAGGCCCGCGTCCCGCGCCAGGGCCCGGATGTACGTCCCCGACGAGCAGGTCACGTCGACGTCGACGTCGACCACGTCCGGGGTGTCCCGGCGGATCGCCAGCACGTCGAGGCGACTCACGGTGACCCGGCGCGCGGGCAGCTCGACGCTCTCGCCCTCGCGTACCCGCTTGTAGGCGCGCTGGCCGTCGATCTTGATGGCGCTGACCGCGCTCGGCACCTGGTCGATCTCGCCGGTGAGGGCGGCGAACGCCGACCGGACCGCCTCGTCGGTCACGGTACCGGCCGGGGTGGTGGAGATCACGTCCCCCTCGGCGTCGTCGGTGACGGTCGCCTGGCCGAGCCGGACGGTGGCGGTGTAGCTCTTCCCGGCGCCGATGACGTACGTCAGCAGCCGGGTGGCCCGGCCCACGCCGATCACCAGCACGCCGGTGGCCATCGGGTCCAGCGTGCCGCCGTGCCCGACCCGCCGGGTCCGGGCCAGGCGGCGGACGCGCGCCACCACGTCGTGCGACGTCATGCCGCCGGGCTTGTCCACCACGATCAGACCGTCTGCGCTCACGACCGCCAAGCCTGCCAGACGCTCTCCACCACGCCCCGCCCGACCTGGCGGCTGGGCTCGCCCGCCGGGTGTTGGAAAGGGCCGATCAGCGGACGGCGCCGACGACCGCCCAGCCGCCGGAGCGCAGCCGCAGCAGCAGGGCGGCCAGCCGGACCACCACGAACAGCGTCAGCCCCGCCCAGATCCCGCCGAGGCCCAGGTCGAACGCGTACGCCAGCCAGATCGCCGGCAGGAAACCGCCGAACGCGGCGACGATGGTGAGGTTGCGCAGGTAGCGGACGTCGCCCGCGCCGATCAGCACCCCGTCGAGGGCGAACACCACGCCGCCGATCGGCTGCAACGCCACGAACCACGGCCAGGCGACCATGGCCTGGTCGCGTACCTGGGGATCGGAGCTGAACCACGACGGCACGATCCCCGCCCCGGCGGCGATCAGCAGCGCGAACGCCACGCCGCAGACGGCGCCGAGCAGCGCGATCCGGCGGGCGAGGGCGCGGGCGCCGGCCGCGTCGCCGGCCCCGAGCGCCGCCCCGATCAACGTCTGCGCGGCGATCGCGAGCGCGTCGAGCACCAGGGCGGTGAAGAACCACAGCTGTACGGCGATCTGGTGGGCCCCCACCGCCGCCGCGCCGAACCGGGCGGCGACGGCCGTGGCGGACAGGAAGCTGGCCTGGAAGGCGACGCCCCGGACGAGCAGGTCGCGGCTGAGCACGAGCTGCTGGCGGATCACCCGGGGGCGCGGGCGCAGCGGCACCCGCTCGCGGACGAGCGCGGCGGCGAACAGTCCGCCGGAAATGGTCTGGGCGACGGCGTTCGCCACGGCGGAACCGACCAGTCCGAGGCCGGCGGGATAGACCAGCAGCGGGCAGAGCAGCGCGGAGAGCAGGTTGGGGCCGAGCACGAACCACAGCGGCCGGCGGAGGTCCTGCACGCCGCGCAGCCAGCCGTTACCGGCGGCGGCGAGCATCAGGCCGGGGGCGCCCAGCGCCGCGACCCGCAGCCACTGCGCGGCCGCGGCGGCCACCTCGCCCGAACCGCCGAGGGTACGCGCCAGCGGGCCGGCGCCGACCTGCATGCCGAGCGCGACGAGCACCCCGACCCCGAGCGCGAGCCAGGACGCCTGCACGCCCTCGGCCACCGCCGCGGCCCGGTCGCCGGAGCCGAACCGGCGGGCCGCCCGCCCCGTGATCCCGTACGCCAGCACGCTGCCCAGCCAGGCGGTGAGGGTGAGCACGGTGCCGCCGACGGCGAGCGCGGCCAGCGGCACCCGGCCCAGATGCCCGACCACGGCGGTGTCGACCAGGACGTAGAGCGGCTCGGCGGTGAGCACCACGAGGGCCGGCAGGGCGAGCGCGGCGATCCGCCGCGGCGACGCGACGGTGGGCGGGGCGAGGGTGGACTGGCTCATCGCCGCCGATCCTGACACGACACACGT
This sequence comes from Micromonospora sp. B11E3, assembly GCF_039871625.1. Taxonomy (NCBI): domain Bacteria; kingdom Bacillati; phylum Actinomycetota; class Actinomycetes; order Micromonosporales; family Micromonosporaceae; genus Micromonospora; species Micromonospora sp. B11E3. The sequence continues at coordinate 24,357 of NZ_JBDPMC010000088.1, forward strand.
AAGGATCGCAACATTCTGCACCACTTACCCGCGCATCAAGATCGCGCTCGAATCATCGATGTAGTGGCACGCCGGGGCCCTGTCAGGTCGGTGGGGGCGTGGTGTCGGTTTCTTGTTTGATGGGTGGGAAATTCTTCTCCGCGTTTTCCCCGGCGAAGTAGGAAGGGCCGTAGTCGACGATGACGATGCGATTGGGGTTGATAATAGG
>NZ_JBDPMC010000089.1:0-24365 GCF_039871625.1 Micromonospora sp. B11E3
ATCGCCACCAGTCCGTACAGCAGCGCGTACGCGGGCAGCAGCCAGACCGCCGCGCGGCCGAGGCGGCGCAGCGACCACGCCCAGGTGGCGTTGGTCGCCGGGCCGGGCGGCGCCGGCTCGACGATGAACGGCAGCACCCCGAACCCGCCCCCGGTACGCCGGGTGCCCAGCGGCCCGGCCGGGTCGTGCGCGCCGGGCACGGCCGCCCTGGAGAAGATCTTGTTCGCCGGGTCCCTGTCCATGCGTCACCTCGCTGCGCTCTTCGGCGGAGCCGGGGCGCGCCGCGGCGCCCCGGTTCCTGGTCACCACCCGTCCGTCGGGACCGATCGTGTCAGGCACCGGAGCGCCGCATGAGGATTTCTCTCATTCCCGCCCGGTCCTCGGCCGGGCCGCCGTCAGCCCCGTTCGCGCTGGTCGGCCGGGTCGTTCAGCAGGCTCGCCGGGGACACCGGCTCGGGCGCCGGCAGCCCCTGCGGGCCCTTGCCGCCGCTGGCCTGCGCCTCGGCGACGCGTACCTCGTCGTGGATCTCCTGGGCCGCGGTCGCCGCCGCCCGCGCCGCCTCGGCGGCCTCCCGCTCCACCTCGCCGGCGTCCCTGGCCGCCTCCGGCGACGGCACGTCGCCGACCATGCTGGCCAGCCCGCCCAGCGCGCCGCCCATCCCCTCCAGGGCCTTGGTCAGCTCCGCCGGGACGATCCAGACCTTGTTCGCGGTGCCGTTGGCGATCTGGGGCAGCGCCTGCAGGTACTGGTAGGCGAGCACCTTCTGGCTCGGGTTGGCCTGGTGGATCGCGTCGAACACCGTCCGGATGGCCTTGGCCTGGCCCTCGGCCTGGAGGATGCGGGCCTGCCGGTCACCGTCGGCGCGCAGCACCGCCGCCTGCTTCTCGCCCTCCGCGGTGAGGATCTGCGACTGCTTCAGGCCCTCCGCGTTGAGGATCGCCGCCCGGCGGTCCCGCTCGGCGCGCATCTGCTTCTCCATCGAGTCGCGGATGCTCGGCGGCGGCTCGATGGCCTTGATCTCCACCCGGGTGACCTTGATGCCCCACCGGCCGGTCGTCTCGTCCAGCACGCCGGACAGGTGCCGGTTGATCTCCTCCCGGCTGGTCAGTGCCCGCTCCAGGTCGAGCGAGCCGATGACGTTGCGCAGCGTGGTGACGGTGAGCTGCTCGATGGCCTGGAGGAAGTTCGAGATCTCGTACGTCGCCCGGACCGAGTCGACGACCTTGAAGTAGAGCACCGTGTCGATCGACACCACCAGGTTGTCGGAGGTGATCACGGGCTGCGGCGGGAAGCTGACGACCTGCTCCCGCATGTCGACCTTGGTACGAACCGCGTCGATGAAGGGGACCAGCAGGTTCAGCCCCGGGTTCAGGGTGCGCTTGTACCGCCCGAGGCGCTCGACGACGTCCTGGCGCTGTTGCGGCACGATCCGCACCGCCTTGATCAGGGTCACCACGGCGATCAGCGCCACGGCGACCAACAGCACCGTCACAAAATCCATACCGTTCACCCTCTCGTTCCGGGCAGTTCGCCCGCGGAAGAAACGTCGTCCTGCCACACCAGGGCCGTCGCGCCCTGGACCTTGATCACCTGCACCCGCTGGCCGGGCGCGAAGCTCTGCGTCGCGTCGTACGAGCGGGCGCTCCACAGCTCACCGTCGATCTTGACCAGGCCGCGCTCGGCGTCCACCGGCTCCAGCACCAGCGCGCTGACCCCCTCGATCGCCGCCACCCCGAACGGCTGGTCGCCGAGGGCGGGCCTGGCGTGCCGCCGGATCGCCGGCCGGGCCACCGCCACGGTCAGCGCCGAGACCACCGCGAAGACCAGCGCCTGCACGGCTGTCGGCGCGCCCAGGGCCGCCGCCCCGGCCGCGGCGAACGCGCCGACGGCGAACATGATCAGAAACAGCGTCGTCGTAAGGATCTCGGCGACCGCCAGCACCACGCCCAGCACGACCCAGAACACCGCGTCCACCCCCCGATCGTGACATGCGGAAGCACGTGCGGCCCGTTGGCAAGATCAGTAAGCTCGGCGGCGCCCGTGCCGAGCAGTGGAGGATCGCCGTGTCGCTACCGCCCGAGACCGTCCGCCAGGTCGACGCCCTCGTCGCCGAGGCGCAGGCCGCCGGCCGTACGCCCTCGCTCGTGCTCGGGGTGGTCCGCGACGGGCGGCTGGCGCACCTGGCCGCCGCCGGGGAGCACCCGCGCCCGGACGCCGGCCTGCAGTACCGGGTCGGCTCGATCACCAAGACCATGACGGCCGTGCTGGTGATGCAGCAGCGCGACGCCGGCGCCCTGGCCCTCGACGACCCGCTCGAGGCGCACCTGCCCGGCACCGGGGTCGGCGCGCTCACCGTACGCCAGCTCCTCGGCCACGCCGGCGGGCTGCAACGGGAGCCGGACGGCCGGTGGTGGGAGCGGTCGGAGGTCGGCGACCTGGCCACGGTGCTGGCCGGGGTGAGCGAGCGGAAGATCGCGTACCCGCCGCACCGGGTCTACCACTACTCCAACCTGGCGTACGGGCTGCTGGGCGGGCTGCTGGAGGCGGTCACCGGCACACCCTGGTTCGACCTGCTCCGACAGCGCCTCCTGGAGCCGCTGGGCATGGCCCGCACCACGTACCAGGCCACCGAGCCGTTCGCCCGGGGGTACGTGGTGCACCCGTGGCACGACACGCTGCGGGAGGAGCCGCGCACCGACACCGGGGCGATGGCGCCGGCCGGGCAGCTCTGGTCGACGATCGAGGACCTCGGCCGCTGGGCGGCGTTCCTGGCCGACCCGGACCCGGCCGTGCTCGCCCCGGAGACGCTCACCGAGATGTGCGCCCCCGTCGTGATCAGCGACCTGGACGCGTGGACCGGCGGGCACGGCCTCGGCGTCGAGCTCTACCGCTGCGGCGAACGGGTGTACGTCGGCCACGGCGGCTCGATGCCCGGCTACGTCGCGTGCCTGGCGGTGCACCGCCCCACCCGCACCTCGGTGGTCGGCTTCGCCAACTCGTACGGCCTGCGGGTCGGCAGCCTCGGCGCGCTCGGCCAGCGGCTGCTGACGACCGTGCTGGACGCCCTGCCGGCCCCGGTCACCCCGTGGCGCCCGGCCGACGCCCCGCCCCCGGCCGAACTGGCCGAGCTGACCGGCCGCTGGTGGTGGATGGGCAAGGAGTTCGAGTTCCGCGCCGACGCGGCGGCCGGCGAGCTGCGGGGCGGCCCGGTCGGCAACCCCTCGCTGCGGTTCGTCCCCGAGGGGCCGGACCGCTGGCGGGGCCGCTCCGGCGCGCAGGACGGCGAGATCCTCACGGTGCTCCGCGACGAGGCCGGTCGGGCGGTGGCCCTGGACATCGCCACCTTCGTCTTCACCCGCACCACCGACGAGGAGCCCTGACCCGGGCGATCAGCCCTCCGGTTCGGTGACGAAGTCGATCAACCGCTCCATCGAGTTGATCAGCGGCGTCTCCACGTCGGCGAAGGTGGCCACGCGGGACAGGATGTGCCGCCACATGTCGGCCGGCTCGGCCACCCCGAGCGCCGCGCAGACCCCCTCCTTCCACGGCCGCCCCGGCGGCACCACCGGCCACGCCGCGATGCCGAGCGCGGCCGGCCGGACCGCCTGCCACACGTCGACGTACGGGTGCCCGGTGACCAGCACGTGCGGCGAGGTGACCCGCGCGACGATCCGGCTCTCCTTCGAGCCGGACACCAGGTGGTCGACCAGCACGCCCAGCCGGCGACCCGGCCCGGGGGCGAAGTCGCGCACCCGGGCCTCCAGGTCGTCGATGCCGTCCAGCGGCTCCACCACGATGCCCTCGATCCGCAGGTCGTCGCCCCAGATCCGCTCGACCAGGGCGGCGTCGTGCACACCCTCCACCCAGATCCGGCTGGCCTTCGCCACCTGCGCCCGGACGCCGTCCACCGCGATCGAGCCGGATGCGGTGCGCCGGCGGGCCGCCGGCACCGGCGCCCGGGTCGGCCGGCGCAGCGTCACCGGCCGGCCGTCGAGCAGGAACGCCGCGGGCAGCAGCGGGAAGTTGCGCCGCCGGCCGTGCCGGTCCTCCAGCACCACCGCGCCCGACTCGAACCCGACGACCGCGCCGCAGAAACCGGAGTCCGCGTCCTCGACCACGAGGTCCGGCTCGGCGTCCACCTCCGGGGTCGCCCTCCGCCGCCGCCGCCAGTCCCCCGCCAACACGTCCTCGCCGTACCGCCGCATCCGGTCACGCTAACGCCGGGCACGCTCCCCCGCGCGGCAGCCGCGCCGGGGAAGTCGATCACGGGCGACGAAAGGCGCAGACCGGTCGCCACCGGCCCATAGGGGGCAGGTCGGGGCAGGGATCGCCGCCCCCTCGGCAGTCGAGACACAGGCGGCGGGGACGACGTACCCTCTTCTGCATGTCCTCCCCCGCAACGGGCGCGATGACGCTCGCGCCGCGCCGGTCGAGCCGGTTCGTTGCCTGGGTACGCGCGTGGCGCGCCGGGCTCGTGCCGTACGACGAGGTCGCCGAGGAGATCTCCGGCGACGAGGAGCACCTCGTCGCGGACGCCCCCGGCACCTGGACCGACGTCCCGCTGCGGGACGCGCTGCCCGTCCTGGCGAAGCTCTCCCCGGACGAGATCCGCCTGGTGCTGCCCGCACCCGGCGATCCGCGGGGGCTGCCCGGTCCGGGCGACTTCACCGGAGCGGCACTGCTCGCCGGCGAGGCGGTCGTCGCCGGGAGCCTCGGGCTGATCCCGGAGGTCCGCACCCACACCTCCGGCTCCGGAATGACCTGGGAGACGGTGCTCTGGCGGGTCTACCCGCTGCCCGCCGACGCGCCGGCCGCGTCGGCGGCCTCGCCCGGCGCGGCCGAGGCCGAGGCCGAACTGGCCGCCGCGCTCGCCGAGACCACCGCCGCGCTGACCCGGCTCGACGTCGCCCAGTGGCGGCCGGAGCTGGCGGGCGCGCTGGCCGCGCTGCGCCGCCCCGACGGCGCCACCGACCTGCCCCCGGGCTTCGATCCGCGGGCGCGGCGGCTGTTCGCCCGTGCGGCCGTGCTCGACCGGGTGCTGGCGCTGGCCGGGCACAGCGCGCCGGGTGGGGCGATCAACAACTACGAGGCCCAGCAGCGCGATGCGGCGCTGCGGCCGCTGACCACCGCCTGCCGGCAGGCCCTCGTCGCCGCCTGCAACGCCCCGCTGCGCCTCTGACCGCCGCCCCGGGCGGACGCGTCCGAGCCGCCCCCGGTGCGGCTGCCGGCCGGGTCAGATCTCGTCCATCAGGTCCGCGACGGAGTCGACGATCCGGGACGGCCGGTACGGGTACCGCTCGGCCTCCGCCCGGGTGCTGATGCCCGTCAGCACCAGGATCGTCTCCAGGCCGGCCTCCAGGCCGCAGAGGACGTCGGTGTCCATCCGGTCGCCGATCATCGCGGTCGTCTCGGAGTGCCCCTCGATGGTGTTCAGCGCCGACCGCATCATCATCGGGTTGGGCTTGCCCACGAAGTACGGCTCCACGCCGGTCGCCTTGGAGATCATGGCCGCCACCGAGCCGGCGGCCGGGAGCGCGCCCTCCACCGACGGGCCGGTGGCGTCGGGGTTGGTGCAGATGAACCGCGCCCCGTCGTTGATCAGCCGGACCGCCTTGGTGATCGCCTCGAAGCTGTAGGTGCGGGTCTCGCCGAGCACGACGTAGTCGGGCGCGTAGTCGGTGAGCACGTAGCCGACCGCGTGCAGCGCCGTGGTCAGCCCGGCCTCCCCGATCACGTACGCGGTGCCGCCCGGCCGCTGGTCGGCCAGGAACTGCGCGGTGGCCAGCGCCGACGTCCAGATCGCCTGCTCGGGCAGCTCGAAGCCCATCCGGGTGAGCCGGGCCTGCAGATCCCGCGGGGTGTAGATGGAGTTGTTGGTGAGCACCAGGAACGGCTTGCCGGAGGACCGCAGCCGGTTGATGAACTCCGGCGCGCCGGGCACCGGCTGGCCCTCGTGCACCAGCACGCCGTCCATGTCGGTCAGCCAGCTCTGCACCGGCTTGCGCTCAAGCATCTGTCGTCCCAAGGGGGTGTCGGGGGCGGGATGGGATCAGGGGCGGCGGGCCGGCACGCAGCACACCGCGGGGCAGGTGTCCCACAGCGGCAGCTCGCCGAGGCGGCGGCGCAGCCGCTCCCCGCCCGGCTCGGTGCGCTCGGCGACCAGCTCCCGCACCATGGCCACGAAGCGCGGGTCGGTGCCCGGGGTGGCGGCCCGGACGAAGTCCAGCCCGACCCGCTTGGCGGTCTCCAGCGCCTCGGTGTCCAGGTCCCAGACCACCTCCAGATGGTCGGAGACGAACCCGATGGGGCTGACCACCACGCCCGTGACGCCCGCCTCGGCGAGCGCGGCGAGGTGGTCGTTGACGTCCGGCTCCAGCCACGGCACGTGCGGCGGACCGGACCGGCTCTGCCACACCAGGTCGTACGGCAGGTCGGGCGCGGCGGCCGCGTGCACCAGCCGGGCGACCTCGGCGAGCTGGGCGGTGTACCGGTCGCCGTGCGGGCCGGCGCTCGCGGCCATCGAGGTGGGGATCGAGTGGGCGGTGAACACCAGCCGGGTGGTGGCCCGCTTCGCCGGGTCGAGCTGGGCGAGCGCCGCCCGTACCGCGTCGGCGTGCGGCTCGACGAAGCCCGGGTGGTCCCAGAACTGGCGGAGCTTGTCGATCACCGGGGCGTCCGGGCCGACCGCCGCCCGGGCCCGCGCGATGTCCTCCTGGTACTGCCGGCAGGAGGAGTACCCGCCGTAGGCGCTGGTCACGAACGCCAACGCGGTGGTGACCCCGTCGTCGCGCATCCGCGCCACGGTGTCGGCGAGCATCGGGTGCCAGTTCCGGTTGCCCCAGTAGACGGGCAGGTCGACGCCGTGGACGGCGAAGTCCGCCCGGATCGCGGCGAGCAGGTCGCGGCACTGCTGGTTGATCGGGGAGACGCCCCCGAAGTGCTGGTAGTGCTCGGCGACCTCCGCCAGCCGCTCCGGCGGCACGCCCCGGCCCCGGGTCACGTTCTGCAGGAACGGCAGCACGTCCTCGGGCCGCTCGGGGCCGCCGAAGGAGACCAGCACCAACGCGTCGTACGCCATGCCGTCCATTCTTCCCCGCCGGCCTGGCCCGGCCGGCGGGGGCCCTTCCTTGCCGATCAGGCGCCGATGGCGTGGTAGCCACCGTCGACGTGGACGATCTCGCCGGTGGTGGCCGGGAACCAGTCCGACAGCAGGGCCAGGCAGGCCCGCGCGGCCGGCTCCTGGTCGGTGAGGTTCCAGCCCAGCGGGGCGCGCTCGGCCCAGGCGTCCTCGAACTGCTCGAAGCCCGGGATCGACTTCGCGGCGATGGTCCGCAGCGGGCCGGCGGCGACCAGGTTGCTGCGGACGCCCCGCTTGCCCAGGTGCAGGGCGAGATAGCGGGACGCCGACTCCAGCCCGGCCTTGGCCACGCCCATCCAGTCGTAGACGGGCCACGCCTTGGTGGCGTCGAAGGTCAGGCCGACCACCGCGCCGCCCGGGCCCATCAGCGGCAGCGCCGCCATCGCCAGGGACTTGTACGAGTACGTCGAGACGTGCAGCGCCGTGGCCACGTCGTCCCACGGCGCGTCGAGGAAGCCGCCGCCGAGGCAGCTCTGCGGGGCGAACCCGATCGAGTGGACCACCCCGTCGAGGCCGTCGACGTGCTCCCGGACCTTGTCGGCCAGCCCGGCGAGGTGCTCGGCGTTGGTGGCGTCCAGCTCGATCACCGGGGCCGGCTCGGGCAGCCGCTTGGCGATCCGCTCGACGAGGGAGAGCCGGCCGTAGCCGGTGAGCACGACCTGCGCGCCGTTCTCCTGGGCGAGCTTCGCCACCGAGAAGGCGATCGAGGCGTCGGTGATGACGCCGGTGACCAGCAGCCGCTTACCGGCCAGCAGTCCGGACATGGTGGGAGTTCCTCCGTCGGGTCGGTGCGTACGAGGTGGTCAGTGGCCCATGCCCAGGCCGCCGTCGACCGGGATCACGGCACCGGAGACGTAGCCGGCCGCGTCCGAGGCGAGCCAGGTGACCGCCCCGGCGATCTCCTCGGGGGCGGCGAACCGGCCGGCCGGGATGGTCTTCTGGTAGTCGGCCCTGCGGGCCTCGGGCAGCGCGGCGGTCATGTCGGTCTCGACGAAGCCCGGCGCGACCACGTTGGCGGTGATGTTGCGGCTGCCCAGCTCGCGGGTGATCGAGCGGGCCACGCCCACCAGGCCGGCCTTGCTGGCCGCGTAGTTGACCTGGCCGGGGCTGCCGTAGAGGCCGACCACCGAGGAGATGAAGATCATTCGGCCCCACTTCGCCCGGAGCATCTTCGGCGACGCCCGCTTGGCGCAGCGGAACGCGCCGGTGAGGTTGGTGTCCAGCACCCGGACGAACTGCTCCTCCGTCATCCGCATCAGCAGGGTGTCGTCGTTGATGCCGGCGTTGGCCACCAGCACCTCGACCGGCCCCAGCTCCTCCTCGATCGCGGTGAACGCGGCGTCGACGGAGGCGGAGTCGGTGACGTCGGCGCGTACGCCGAACAGCCCCTCGGGGGCGTCGCCGCTGCGGTGCGTCACCGCCACCCGGTCGCCCTGCTTGGCGAAGGCCTGCGCGATGGCCAGTCCGATCCCCCGGTTACCGCCGGTCACCAGCACGGTGCGGGCCACGGGTCCCCCTCTGTCAGCTGATCTACGGTCGGTCCGGAGCCTAGGGGTTACCGACAGGTAAGCGCTAACGCGGGCGCGGCGCGGCGGCCCCTCGGCCTGGGGTGGGATGTGCGCACCGACCGCCGAGGGCCCGGGCCGGAACGGGGCGGGCGCGGCGTGGGTGTACGATGATCCGCGTTCCGGACCCGGCCGACCGCAGGAGGTGATCGCTGTGCGAGATAGCGATCCTCCCAGTCGTGGCCGGGCCGCCCGTCAGCCCCGCTGAGCCACGGCTCGGCCGGTGAGCTGACCCAGTTCCCGCTCCCCGCACCCTGCGCCCCTCGGCCCCACGGCCGGGGTGTCCGCGCTGCGCCGTCCGCCCGGGCGGACGCGGGGAGCCGCCCGGTCACGACTTCGTGTGCGCGTCCTGATCAACCCCCGCGGTCCCCCGTGCCGGCGCGGACCGTCCAGTCGCCACCGGAGCCACTCCATGAGCCGTTACCTCGCCCCGCTGGGCTTCACCCTCGCCGCCGTCTGGGTGGCCGTCGTCTTCGTGCTGGCCGGCGGCGGCGCGCACTGACCGCGGCTCGCCTCTCGTCGTCGCTGCACACCGCGTAACACGGCACGGGTCTCACCCAGAGTGCCGCAGCGCCTGGCCGTGAGACGTTCCCTTGCTCCCTTTGCTCTGCACCCAGGGATGCGACACCCCTGGCGACCAGCGGAAGCACCGGTCGGGGGCTCCGGCGCGGATCGCCAGGGTGGTTACGCACGGCGAGCGTCGCGTTGATGGGTGCAGAGCAAAGGGAGCGTGCATGGTCCTCCCGGTCGGCCGGGTGGTGACCGTGGGTCGACCGACCGCTGTCCACCTCTCGGGCAGCCTCTCACCCCGGCACCCGTCGAGGACGACGGTCACAGCAGCCGGGACGACCAGAGCAGGCTGGTCGCGCCCGCGCAGAGCGCCAGCAGCAGGGCGATGCCCGCATACCACTGGGTGATCTCGCGGGGCTGGGTGCGGAAGCCGATCGAACTGCCCATGTCCTGGTAGACCTGCTTCAACTCGCTGACCGAGGCCGCCTCGTAGAAGTAGCCCTCCGTGGTCTCGGCCAGCTCGGCCAGGGCCAGCCGGTCCACCGGCACCCGCTGGAGCTGGCCGCCGATGTCGACCTGCCCCGAGTCGGTGCCGAACGCGATCGTGGAGACCGGCACGTTGGCCGCCTGGGCGGCCGCGCCCGCCTCCTCGACCGACCGGCCCGACGTGCGGAACCCGTCGGAGAGCAGCACGATCCGGGCCGGCGGGATGCCGGCCGCGCCGTCGGCCGGCACCGACCGGATCGCCTCCAGGCAGGTGAAGACCGCCTCCCCGGTCGCGGTCGCCTCGGCCAGCACCAGCCCGTCGATCGCGCTGGTCACGGCGTCCCGGTCCTTGGTGGGCGCCACCAGCACGTTGGCCGACTTGGCGAACGACACCAGCCCGAGGTTGTAGCTCTTCGGCAGCTCGCCGACGAACTGCTTGGCCGCCTCCTGGGCGGCCTCCAACCGGTTCGGCGCGACGTCGTCGGCCTGCATGGACAGCGACACGTCGATGGCCAGCATGACCGTGGCCCGCTCCAGCGGCTCCTTGGTGTCCACGGCCGGCCGGGCCAGCGCAGTGGCCAGCACCAGCAGGCAGAGCAGGAACGCCGCCGCCGGCACGTGCCGCCGCCAGCCCAGCCCCTTCGGCGCGAGGGTGCGCAGCAGGTCCACGTTGGTGAACCGCATCGCGTACGCCCGGCGGTTCCATTGCCGCCAGACGTACAGCCCGGCCAGGGCGAGCACCGGCAGCACCGCCAGCAGCCACCACGGTTGCAGTAAACGGATCATCGTGTCGTCCCCCGGGTGCGGGCGTGCCGCTGCGCGGCGACGAAGCGCACCATGTCCAGCAGCCAGTCGGTGTCGGTCCGCAGTCGCAGGTGGGCGGCGCCGGCCGCCCGGAGCTGGGTGGATATCTCCGCGCGGTGGGCGGCGGCCGCCTCGGCGTACCGGCGGCGCAGCCGCGGGTCGGCGGTCTGCACCTCGTGCAGCTCCCCGGTCTCCGGGTCGACCACCGGCAGCACCCCCACGTCCGGCAACTCCAGCTCGCGCGGGTCGACCACCTCGATCGCCAGCACGTCGTGCCGGACCCGCAGCTTACGCATCGGCCGCGACCACTGCTGCGGCGGCGCCAGGAAGTCGGAGATCACCACCGCCACGCCGCGCCGGCGGGGCGGCCGGTTGAGCGCGTCGACCAGCGCCCCCAGGTCGCTGCGCCCCGGCCGCGGCTCGGTGCCGGCGATCGCCCGCAGCAGCGCCTGGGCCTCCTTGCGGCCGGAGCGAGCCGGCAGCCGGACCAGCTGCCCCGGGCCGGCCGGCGGCGCGGGCCGCCAGCGCCCCGCCGGGGCGGCCGGCGGGGCGCCGCTGCCGACCACCGCCCCGATCCGGTTGCCGCCCCGCACGGTCAGGTGGGTCAGCGCGGCGGCGGCGGCCACCACCACGTCCCGCTTGAGCCAGCGGCCGGTGCCGAAGTCCAGGCTCGCCGAGAGGTCCACCGCGAGCCAGGTCTCCAGCTCCCGGTCGGCCACCGTACGCCGCACGTGCGGCATCGTCGTCCGGGCGGTCACCGGCCAGTCCATCCGGCGTACGTCGTCACCGGGGCGGTACTCGCGCGACTCCCCCGCCTCGCTGCCCGGGCCCGGCAGCAGACCCGCGTAGTCGCCCTGGAGCAGGCCGTCGAGCTTGCGGGTGACCAGCAGCTGGAGCCGGGACAGCACCGCCTCCGTACGGGGCGTGACGGCCGGCGACGGGGTCCACCGCGTACCCCGGGAGGGGAGGGAGGCGGGTGAGGTCACGGCCGCTGCCCGGGCCACCCGGCGCCGGCGACCGGCGAACCGGGCGGGGCCGGAGTGGCCTGCTGGCGCGGGGCCACCGACGGCAGCGGGATGGTCGACATCACCCGGTGCACGACGTGGTCGGCCGGCACGTCGTCGGCGAGCGCGTCGTAGCTGAGCACCAGGCGGTGGCGCAGGATGTCCGGGGCGATGTCCTGCACGTCCTGCGGCAGGGCGTAGTCCCGCCCCCGCAGCAGCGCCAGCGCCCGGGTGGCCCGGACCAGGCCGAGCGAGGCGCGGGGGCTGGCGCCGTACTGGATCAGTTGCGCGACGTCGGGCATGCCGTGCTCGGCCGGGGTACGGGTGGCCAGCACCAGCCGGACGGCGTAGTCCACCAGCGCGTTGTGCACGAACACCTGGTCGGCCTTGCGCTGCAGCGCCACCAGGTCGTCGGTGTCGAACACCCGCGCCGGTTCCGGCGGCGCCACGCCCATCCGGTAGACGATCTCCCGTTCCTCGGCGTCGGTCGGATACCCGACGACGATCTTCATGAGGAAGCGGTCCCGCTGCGCCTCCGGCAGCGGGTAGACGCCCTCCTGCTCGATCGGGTTCTGGGTGGCCATCACCAGGAACGGGTCCGGCACCCGGTGGGTCTCCCCGCCGATGGACACCTGGCGCTCGCTCATCACCTCGAGCAGGGCCGACTGGACCTTCGCCGGCGCCCGGTTGATCTCGTCGGCGAGCAGGAAGTTGACGAAGACGGGCCCCAGCTCGACGTCGAACTTCTCGCTGGACTGGCGGTAGATCCGGGTGCCCATGATGTCGGCGGGCACCAGGTCCGGGGTGAACTGCACCCGGGCGAACGACCCGCCCACCACCTTGGCGAGGGTCTCCACGGCGAGGGTCTTCGCCACGCCCGGCACGCCCTCCAGCAGACAGTGCCCCCGGGCGAGCAGCGCGACGAACATCCGCTCGACCATCCGGTCCTGCCCGACGATCACCCGCTTGATCTCGAACAGCGCCCGCTCCAGCAGGGTCGCGTCCTGCGCGGGTGTGGTCGGCGGTGGCGGGGGCGCCTGCGGGGCGCTGCCGTTCGGCGTCGGAGCGTCGGGCGTGGTCGGCTGGGCCACCGGTCCTCCACAGCATGATCGGTTGTCGCGGCGTGGTGCGTATCAAGACTCGCATGCCCGGCTGAGAGCCGAGGTGGGGAGAAGCCGATTTTCGCCACGCCGTCCCGCCGTTCCGAATCGCCGCTCACGGCTGGACATCGGGGGGTCCCGCGTGTGTACCATTCACCCCGTCGCCGGGCGGCTCCCCCCGTGGCCGCCCGGCGCTCACTCTTCGCCGCGCCCCTAGACTGGCCGGATGAGCGCTTCCCTCTCCGCCGACGAGGCCCCGATCTGCTCGGCCAAGGGCTGTCGTGCCGCCGCGGAGTGGGCCCTGCGCTGGAACAATCCCCGCCTGCACACCGCCGACCGGCGCAAGACGTGGCTGGCCTGCGCCGACCACCGCTCCTCCCTCGGCGATTTCCTCGCCGCGCGCGGCTTCCTGCGAGAGGTCGCGCCGCTGCCCGCATCGCCTACGCTCGACTCGTGAGCGCGCGAAGCGGACCATCCCGGTGACCGGCGAGCCGACCGGCGCGTCGCCGCCCCCCTCCGGCCCCTCGTCGCACCCCGCTGTGCCCCCGCCGCACCCAGCCGGGCCCGCACCGCGTCCCGCCGGCCCACCGGCGTATCCTGCCGGGCCGCCCCCGCGTGGGCCGCTCGACCCGTGGCCGCACACCGTCTCGTGGCAGCCGGTCTCGCCGGACCTGATCTGGGTGGAGCTGATCCGCCTGGCGGCGGTCCTGGGGGTGCTGCTGCTCGGGGTGGCGATCGGCTGGGCGCTGACCGGACACTGGCTGTTCGGGGTGGCCGTCGGCGCGCTCGTGCTGTCCGGCGCGTGGCGGGTGGTCACCATCGTCCGGGCGGTGCACGCCTGGGGGTACGCCGAGCGGGAGGACGACCTGCTGGTCCGGCACGGCCTGCTGGTGCGCCGGCTGTCCATCGTGCCGTACTCCCGGATGCAGTTCGTCGACGTCAGCGCCGGCCCGCTGGAACGGGCGTTCGACCTGGCCACCGTGCAGCTGCACACCGCCGCCGCGGCCAGCGACGCCCGGGTGCCCGGGCTGCGCCCGGCCGATGCGTCCCGGCTGCGCGACCGGCTCACCGCGCTCGGCGAGGACCGCGCGGAGGGCCTGTGAGCCACGGCCCGTCCGGCACCGACCCCGGCCAAGGCCCCGCGCCGTCGCCCGCCGGCCCGGCCGGTACGGGCGTGCCGCCCGCTCCCTGGCCGGGCAGCCCCGCGGGCGAGGAGCCGCGGCAGCGGCTGCACCCGCTGAGCCCGGCGCTGCACGGGGCGAAGTCCCTGGTGGTGGTCATCGCCGGGTTGTCCTGGTCGACCCTGTCCCGGGTCGGCTTCGGCTGGTTCGTGGCGATGGCCACCGTGCTGGCCCTCGGCGCGACGGTGCTGGCGGTGGTGAGCTGGTACAACACCGGCTACCACGTGGTGGGCCGGGAGCTGCGGGTGCACGAGGGGCTGCTGTGGCGGCGCACCCGGGCGATCCCCCTGGAGCGCCTTCAGGCCGTCGAGGTGGTCCGCCCGCTGCTCGCCCAGCTCACCGGGCTGGCCGAGCTGCGGCTGGAGGTCGTCGGCGGCGGGAAGACCGAGGCGCCGCTGGCGTACCTGGGGGTCGCGGAGGCCGCCGCCCTGCGGCAGCGGCTGCTCGCGCTGGCCGGCCGGGCGCCCGCGCCTGCGCCGCAGCCGGTGGCGGAGCACGCGGCGGCGGACCAGGTGGCCCCGTTCCCGCCCGGGCGGCTCCTGCACGCCGTGGTCAACCGGGACCTCCTGGTCAGCCAGCTGCTCACCCCGCAGGCGTTCTTCCTTCCCTTCGGCGTGGCCTTCGTCGTGGCGCAGTTCCTCTCCCAGGGGTCCTGGTCGTTCATCGCGGTGGCGAGCACCCTGACCGCGATGGCCGGGGTGCTGCTGCAACCCGTGCGCCGCGTACTGGACGACTGGAACTTCCGGCTGGCCCGCGACGACGGCACCCTGCGGATCCGCAACGGCCTGCTGGAGACCCGGGTGCAGACCGTGCCGCTGCACCGGGTGCAGACGGTCGGGGTGACCTGGCCGCTGCTGTGGCGGCTTAAGGGCTGGCTGCGGCTGCGCCTGGAGGTGGCCGGCTACTCGAGCGGCGAGCCCGACGACCGTAACCGGCCGGACCGGCTGCTGCCCGTCGGCGACCTCGACACCGGCGAGCTGGTCGTGGCGGAGGTGCTGCCCGGCGTCCGGCTGACCGCGCTCGCGACGACCCCTCCCCCGCCGCGGGCCCGGTGGCTGCGCCCGCTGAGCCGTCGGGCGGTCGGCGCCGGGCTCGACGAGCGGGTCTTCGCCGCCCGGTCCGGGCTGCTCACGAGGCAGCTCGCCATCGTGCCGTACGCCCGGATCCAGAGCGTGCGGGTGACCCAGGGGCCTGCCCAGCGGCGGCTGGGGCTGGCCACCGTGCACGCGGACACCGCGGGCGGGTCCGGCGCCGCGGCGCACGACCGCGACCTGGCGGAGGCGTGGTGGCTGGCGGCGGAGCTGACGGCCCGGGCGCGCGCCGCCCGGCAGGTCGGCTGATCCCGGGGCGACGGCGGCGCGGCTCAGCGCCCGGCCGGCACCGGGGGCAGGTCGACGGCGGCGGGCGGGGCGACAGCGGCGGGCACGTCGACAGCGGCGGGCACGTCGACAGCGGCGGGCACGTCGACAGCGGCGGGCACGTCGACGGCGGGCACGGGCACCCGCGCCCGACCCCCGTCCGAGTTGGCGGCGACGGGGGCGGCCCGGCGGGTCCGCCGGGCGGCCCACCATCGCTCGCCCAGGCCGACGACCAGGAACGTCATCCCGACGTACGCCCAGCCCACCAGCACGTCGGTGACGTAGTGCTCGCCGGAGTAGACGAGGGTGAACGTCATCGCCAGCGGATACGCCAGCAGCAGCGGCCACCAGCGGCGGCGGGTGGCCCGCAGGAAGAACAGCACCACGAACAGCGCCCACGCGGTGTGCAGCGACGGCATGGCGGCCACCGGGTTGGCGGCGATCTGCCCCGTGTTCAGCAGGTTGCCCGCGCCGTGCATGCCGAACGCCTTCCAGCCCCGGGTGGAGATCCGGGCGACCTCGGTCAGCAGTCCGTTCTGCGCCGCCCACCACGGCGGCGCGGCCGGGTAGAGGAAGTAGGTGGCCAGCCCGGCCGCGCACAGGAACCCGAAACGCCGCATGTACGCGGCCCACCGGCTCCGGTCGCGCAGCCAGAGCACCCCGGCGGCGGCGAGCGCCACCACGAAGTGCGAGAAGTAGACCCAGCTGGCGAGGACGTCCCACCAGTGCACCTGCGGCCGGTACAGGTGCTCCTGCAGCCACACGGTCGGCACCTCGCCCCCGGTGGCCCAGCCGAACATGAACCGGTCGGTGACGATCAGCTCCAGCGCGTGCGGGATGGCCCCGTTGTCGGCGAACCCCCGGGACAGGTTGTACACCACGAGCAGCAGCACCACGGGCAGCCAGTCCCGGCCGAAGCGCAGGTGGCTGCGCCACGGGCGGTGGGAGTTCCACGCGACGGTGCCCGCCCAGATCCACAGGAACGCGTACGCCGGGTCCGTGGGCAGGCCGATGCCGAGCCAGCCGGCCACGAAGGCGACGGACCAGATCAACATGCCGACGACGCGACGGCGACTGCCGTCGGGGGGTGCGGGCGGTCCGGTCGGGGCGGGGGGCTGGGGGTGAGTCACGACGGCCAGGTTAACGGCGGTGCCCCGACCGGCCGACGCCGACCACCTAGGCTGTGGCCATGCAGGAGCAGTCCGAGCAACCCCTCGCCCCGGGGCTGTCCGCCCGGGTCGAGCTGACCGTGACCGACGCCGACACCGCTCAGGCGGTCGGCTCCGGGGACGTACCGGTGCTGGGCACGCCCCGGGTGCTCGCCCTGGCGGAGGCGGCGACCGTGGCGGCGACCGCGACCCGGATGCCGCCCGGCAGGACCACCGTCGGCCTCCGCGTCGAGCTCGACCACCGCGCCCCCACGCCGGTCGGCCGTACGGTGGTGGCGTCGGCCCGGCTCGTCGAGGTCGACGGGCGGCGCCTGCGGTTCGAGGTGAGCGTCACCGACGG
The DNA here is from genome assembly GCF_039871625.1 of Micromonospora sp. B11E3. Lineage (NCBI taxonomy): Bacteria > Bacillati > Actinomycetota > Actinomycetes > Micromonosporales > Micromonosporaceae > Micromonospora > Micromonospora sp. B11E3. Next base: position 16,657 of record NZ_JBDPMC010000089.1, read on the forward strand.
CGACGAGACGGTCGCCGACGGGCGGGTCGATCGGGTGCTGGTCGACCGGCAGCGCTTCGTCGAGCGGGCCACCGGCGTCGGCGCGACCGAGCCCGCGGCCCCGGTCGTCGGCGCGACCAAGCCCGCGGCCCCGGTCGTCGGCGCGGACGAGCCGGCGGTTGCGCCGTGACGCTGCGCTTCGACGAGGTCGCCGACCGGGTGTACGTGCTGCGGGAGCCGCTGCTCGACGTCAACGTCACGCTCGTGGTCGGCGACGGTGCGGCGCTGGTGGTGGACACGCTCTCCACGGCCGCTCAGGCCGCGGAGCTGGCCGCCGCCGCCCGCGCGGTCACCCCGCACCCGTGGACGGTGGTGAACACCCACCACCACTTCGACCACTGCTTCGGCAACGCCACCCTCGCCGCCGACCCGGCCCGCCCGGTGTACGCGCACGAGGCCGCCGCCGCCTGGCTGCGCGAGCGCCCTGACGAGCTGCGCCGCGCCGCGTCCGAGGAGGTGCGCGACGGGCGGCCGGAGTTGGCCGCCGAGCTGGCGGAGACGACGCTGCTGGCCCCGACGCACACCGTGCGCCTGGAGACGGCGCTGGACGTCGGGGGCCGCCGGGTGGTGCTGCGTCACCCCGGCCACGGGCACACCGACGCCGACCTGATCGTGCACGTGCCCGACGCCGACGTGCTGGTCGCCGGGGACCTGGTCGAGCAGAGCGGGCCGCCGGCCTTCGAGGAGTCGTACCCGCTGCAGTGGCCGGACGCGGTCGCGGACCTGCTGCGGCTGACCGGGCCCGGCACGGTGGTCGTGCCCGGGCACGGCGAGCTGGTCGACCCGGAGTTCGTCCGGGCCCAGCACGCGCAGCTGGTCGAGCTGGCCTGGCTGATCCGGGCCGGTCACACCGGTGGTGCCCCGCCGGAGCGGGTGGCGGCCGAGGCCCCCTTCGGCGCCCGCGCCGCCCTCACGGCCGCCCGCCGCGGCTACGCGGAGCTCACCGGCACGGCCTGACCCGCGATTCGGCCTCACCGCAACCTACATCGAGGCGCTGGCGGTCGGTCAGCCCTCCGCTCGTTCGGTGACGAAAACACCGAGTCCGTGTACGCCCTCGACCAGCCCTTCCGTCTTGAGCACGATCATGGCGTGGTTCACCACCCCAGCCGACACGCCGTGCTCCTTGCGGAGCTGAGACGTTGACGGCAACTTGTCGCCTGGCGCGAGTTCTCCGGACGCAATCTGCTGGCGGATTACATCCGCGAGCTGCGCCCACTTCGGTTTGGTGGGCATCTCGTCTCCCTGGTCTGCACCGCCATTTGATCACGCCTTCCCTTCTATGGACAAGTAAGAGGTAGTAAGTAGTTGACCTATCAGCAGTACTATGTATAAGTTCATCGCGACCGGCTCCCTGGTCTGCAAACCCGGAGCTGGTTGTCCCTTGGAACGCACCCGGTCGACCACTCCCCCGGCGGTCGACCGGGTGCTGGATCACGCCCCGCCACCGTCGTCGGGGCGCGGTAAGCAGGCCCGGGGTGGGTGCCGGGCTCCAGCCGTCCGCGCAACGGACTGTCCCCGCCCACCTCGGCGCCACTACAACCAGCGACGAAGGGCAGAGCGCGTGAAGTCAACCGTCGACGAGCCGGTGGACGCGGTCGAGAAGGTGCTCGGCGAGGTGCCGGTGCCTCCGTACGTGACGCAGCAGCACGTGGGGCTCGCTATGCGGGCAGTACTGCAACACGGGCCGGAGTCGTGGCCGGTTGGCGAGCTGTGCCGCAGCGATCTGACCCCGTACCCGTGCCGGCTGCACCGGTGGGGGCGGGCGGTGCTGCGTACCCGGGGCATGACCGATCGGGCCGTCGACGACCTCGTGGCCCGCGCGGAGCAGTCGGTGCGCGTACCCGACGGGCGGCGCTGAGATGTGGCCGGGCCGGCGACGCGATGCCCAGCCGATCGCGCCACCGGCGCACCTGGCGCCAGTGGCGGCGCTGGTGCTCCTGCGGCCTGCGCTGGACCACCTGCCCCGACCGCCACACGTCGATACCCACCGAGCCACGTGAATCTTGGAACGAAACGGCCCCTGGAGGGGCCACTTGGTACCAAGATTCACGCCCGGCGGGCCGCCCAAGGACCGATGCCGGGCGGAACCGCCGGAAACCCGCCCCGCCCGCACCTGCCGATCCGGCCACTGTGGCTGTGCCGCACCTGCGCCGCACCCTGGCCGTGCGCCACCGCCCGGCTCGCCCTCCTACGGGAGTACGCCCACGACCGCGTCGCGCTGCTCGTCCACCTCGGCGGGCAACTCCACGACGCCGCAGACGACCTGTACCGGCTCAACCCGCACGACGGACCGGAGCCCCGGCAACTCTTCGACCGGTTCCTGGGCTGGGCACTCATCCGCCGAGGCGATGCGTCCCGACGCCCCGCGCCGGGGACGGACAGCGGTCGTTCATGAGCCTCGGCTCGACCTGTCAGTCGGTGAAGCGGCGCAGGACCTCGTCGCGGGTGGGCATGGCGGTCGCGCCGCCCGGCGACTCGCAGACCAGCCCGGCGACCCGCAGCGCGAAGGCCAGCCGCCGGTGCCACTCGGCGGGGTCGGTGGCCTCGCCGTCGACGAGCAGCTCGGCGACGAGGGCGCCCATCACCGAGTCGCCCGCGCCGGTGGCGTCGACGGCGCGCACCTTCGGCGCGGGGACGCGTACCGGATCGCCGTCGGCCGCGGCGACCACGGCGCCGTCCGGGCCGAGGGTGACCACGACGGTCGCCGCCCCCAGCTCCCGCAGGTACGCCGCGACCCCCTCGACCGGCTCACCGGGGTAGAGCAGCCTCGCGTCGGCGGCGCTCAGCTTCACCAGGTGCGCGGAGGCGGCGAACTCCGCCACCGTCTCCCGCAGCCCGGCCAACGCGTCCGGCCCGTCGAGCAGCCGGGGCCGGACGTTCGGGTCGAACACCCGTAGCGCGCCGGCGGTGGCCCAGGCCCGCCGCGCCGCAGCCAGCACAGCCGGGCAGAGCAGCACGACGGACCCGCAGTAGAGCACGTCGGCGCCCTCGACCAGGCCGACGTCCAGGTCGTCGGCGGTGAGCAGGCCGTACGAGGGCGGCTCGCCGTAGAAGCGGAACTCCGGCTCGGCGCCGGAGTGGGTGGCCACCGCCAGCGCGGTCGGCACGGCGGCGGTGACGACCCCGTCGAGCCCGACGCCGGCGGCCTCCAGGAACGCCCGGATCCGCCCGGCGAGCACGTCGTCGCCGAGCGAGCCGACGAACTGCACGCGCCCGCCGAGCCGGGCCACCGCGACGGCCACGTTGAGCGGCCCGCCGCCGATCGCCTGCCGGAAGACGGGTGCGCCGTCGCACTCCGCGTCGAGCAGGTCGACCAGCGCCTCGCCGAGCACCACCGCGTATCCCATGGCCCGCGCCTACCCGCTCAGCGGACCATGGAGCCGACCACCGGCTTGGTGAGCAGCGCGGACTGGTTGCGCTGGATGCCCGGGTCGAGCGTCTTGGCGACGAAGATCGCGTGCCAGATGCAGAAGATCAGCACCGTCCACACCTTGCGGGAGTGGTCGGCCTCCTCCCGCTTGTGCTCCTCCAGCAGCCGCATCGCGTACGACAGGTCGATCAGCTCGCCCGCGCCCGAGTTGGACAGCACCCAGCGGGCCCACTCGTACATCTCGCCGCGCAGCCAGACGCGGGTGGGGGTCGGGAAGCCGAGCTTGCGGCGGTTGACGATGGCCGGGGGCACCACACCCTGCAACGCCTGGCGCATCGCGTACTTGGTGGCGTCCGAGCGGGGCGGCAGCTTCAGGTCCACCGGGATCTGGGCGGCCACCTCGAACACCTCCCGGTCCAGGAACGGCACCCGGACCTCCAGCGAGTGCGCCATCGAGATCCGGTCGGCCTTGACCAGGATGTCGCCCCGCAGCCAGGTGTACAGGTCGACGTACTGCATCTTGGTGACGTCGTCCAGCTCGGTGCACTCGGCGTAGATGGGGGCGGTGACGTCGGTGTAGCGCACCGAGGGATCGTAACGGCGCAGCAGGTGCTGCTTCTCCTCCTCGGTGAACATCCGGGCGTTGCCGTAGTAGCGCTGCTCGATCGGGGTGGTGCCGCGCTCCAGGAAGCTCTTGCCCTTGACCCCCTGCGGGATCGCCTTCGACACCGCCCGCAGGCCCTTCTGCACGCCGCCGGGCAGGCTGTTGACGCTGTTCAGCGACAGCGGCTCCCGGTAGATCGTGTACCCGCCGAAGAACTCGTCGGCGCCCTCGCCGGACAGGACGACGGTGACGTGCTCGGCGGCCTTCTTCGCCACGAAGTACAGCGGCACCAGCGCCGGGTCGGCCACCGGGTCGTCCAGGTGCCAGACGATCTTCGGCAGCGCCTCGATCATGTCCTGCGGACCGATCTTGGTCGGGATGGTGGTCACGTCGAGGTGCCGGGCCGAGTCCTGGGCGACGTCGATCTCCGAGTACCCGGGCACGTCGTAGCCGACCGTGAAGGTGAGGATGTTCGGGTTGAACTCGCGGGCGAGGGCGACCACGGCGGTCGAGTCGATGCCGCTGGACAGGAACGAGCCGACCGGCACGTCCGAGCGCATGTGCATCCGGACGCTCTCCCGCAGCGTCTCCCGGATGTGGTGGTAGAGCCGCTGCTCGTCGCTGACCGGGGTGGGCCGGAACACCGGCCGGTACCACCGGCGCACCTCGATCCGGCCGCCCGGGGTCCAGGTGAGGTACTCCCCGGAGCCGATCCGGTTGATCCCCCGGTGCAGGGTGCCGGGCTCCGGGACGTACTGCAGGGTCAGGTAGTGGCTCAGGTTCGCCGTGTCGATCCCCGCGTCGCCCTGGTACGCCGACTGCGCGAACGGCAGCAGCGCCTTCTTCTCGGAGGCGAGGTAGAGCCCGTCGGCCGTCTCCAGGTAGTGCATCGGCTTGATGCCGAAGTAGTCGCGGGCACCGAACGCGCGGCGCTCCTGCCGGTCCCAGATGACGAACGCGAACATGCCGCGCAGCCGGCTGAGCACCTGCTCGCCCCAGTAGTGGTAGCCGGCGACGATGACCTCGCCGTCGCCGGCGGTGGCGAACTGGGCGCCGTAGGTGCGGGCCAGTTCCTCCCGCAGCTCGATGTAGTTGTAGATCTCGCCGTTGAAGGTGAGCAGGTAGCGACCGCCCGCGTAGGGCAGCGGCTCGTGGCTGGACGCCACATCGATGATCGCCAGGCGCTTGTGGCCGAACACCGCGTCCGCGTAGTGGCCGGTGGCGTCCCCGACCACCTCGACCCCTGTCTCGTCCGGTCCGCGGTGGTGCAGGCATTCCAGCGCCCCCGCGATGTGGTCGCGGTGGGCGGCGGCGTTGCCGTTCGCACTGAAGAAGGCCAGGAGTCCGCACATGGTGGTCATCTTTCCATGCGCCGGCAGCGGGCGTCGCAGCACCGGGCTCTGCGGGAAGCTCGCGCGGGGTACCGTCTGCACCAGCGACGAGGCGGAGGGAGCGGACATGACCGAGCAGCGCACGGACGGCCAGCCGGCGGACGGCACCGAGTCGCACGACCCGGACTTCTCGGAGGCGTTCCTGGCCTTCATGCGCCAGGGGTGGCGGGACAGCACGCTGCCGGTCGGGCCCCGGGTGGAGGTGCCCAACCACGCCAAACGGCGGGCCGCGCTCTCCGCGGCCTTCCCGGGCGAGACGCTGGTGATCCCCAGCGGCGGGGAGAAGGTACGCGCCAACGACACGGAGTACCGGTTCCGGCCCGGCAGCGACTTCGTGTACCTGACGGGCGACCACGCCCCCGACAGCGTGCTCGTGATGCGCCCGAACGGCTCCGGGCACGACGCCACGCTGTACATGCGGCCCCGGGCGTCCCGGGAGACCGACGAGTTCTTCCGCAGCCGGTACGGCGAGCTGTGGGTCGGCCGCCGGCACACCCTCGCCGAGAAGTCGACGGAGCTGGGCCTGCCGACCGCCGACCTGGCCGAGCTGGACGCCGCGCTCGCGGGCCTCGCGCCGGGGCGTACCCGGGTGCTGCGCGGCTTCGACAGCCACGTCGACGCGGCCGTGCTTCCGTACGACGGGCCCCGCGAGCAGGGCCAGCCGGGGCGGGACCGGGAGCTGGCGATCGCCGTCTCCGAGCTGAAGCTGGTCAAGGACGAGTGGGAGATCGCCCAGCTCCAGGACGCGATCGACGCCACCGTGCGCGGCTTCGAGGACGTCGCCCGGATACTGCCGGCCGACCGCGCCGTCTCCGAGCGGCTGCTGGAGGGGATCTTCGCGCTGCGCGCCCGGCACGACGGCAACGACGTCGGCTACGGCTCGATCGTCGGCGCCGGCGAGCACGCCACGATCCTGCACTGGGTGCACAACCACGGCGTCACCCGCCCGGGCGAGCTGCTGCTGATGGACATGGGCGTGGAGAACCGCAACCTCTACACCGCCGACGTCACCCGCGTGCTCCCCGTCGACGGGCGGTTCACCCCGCTGCAGCGCCAGGTCTACGACATCGTGTACGCCTCGCAGCAGGCCGGCATCGACTTCATCAAGCCGGGGGTGAAGTTCAACGACGTCCACCGGACGTGCATGCGGGTGCTCGCCGAAGGGCTGCACGAGCTCGGCCTGCTGCCGGTGAGCGTCGAGGAGGCGATGGACGAGAAGTCGACGATCTATCGCCGGTGGACGCTGCACGGCTTCGGGCACATGCTCGGCATCGACGTGCACGACTGCGCCAACGCCCGCAAGGAGATGTACAAGGACGGCGAGCTGAACGAGGGCTACGTGCTGACCGTCGAGCCGGGCCTGTACTTCCAGCCCGAGGACGACCTGGTCCCCGAGGAGCTGCGCGGCATCGGCATCCGGATCGAGGACGACGTGCTGGTCACCACGGCCGGCGCGGTCAACCTCTCCGCGGGCCTGCCGCGGCGGGCCGACGAGGTGGAGACCTGGCTGGCCGAGCAGCGCGAGGCGGGTCCCCGCCTGCCCGGCTGATTCCCGGTACGACCCACGCGGCGGGCCCCGCCGCCGGTGCGCGATCTGCACCGGTGGCGGGGCCCGTCCCGATGTCGGCGACATGGCGGCATCCGGAGCGCTCGGACACCCCCATGTCGCCGACATGCCGGGATCCTCCGCCCGGCACGTCCTGCCCCCGGGCCGCTCCCGTGCCGCCTGCCGCCCGATGAGAGCAAAATGCGGGGTTTTTTCGGATACGTCCTCGTCGTGAGGATCCTTCTCATACGGTGGAGATCGGAGGCTGCAACCGATTTGTAGCTGGTCGCGCCCGCTCGGGCGGTGCGACCCCGTCTGGTAGCAGGAAAGGGCGGAAGCTCTGATGTCCAATGACGAAACCACTCCCGGCAGCGGGCCGACGGCCGCGCCGAACAGAAGACGGCGCATCTGGGTCGCCACCGGCGTGGCCGGCCTGACCGGCGTTGTCGGCCTGGCGGCGATCGGTGGGTTGGCCGCCCGCAACGACAGGTCCGACGACACGAAGACGGACCAGCACACGGCCAGCACGAGGCAGAACGTCAGCGACACCGGCAGGGCCGAGGATGAGGCCGGCGAGGAATCCGGCAAGGACGACTGGGGCGACGAGCGGTCCGACCGTGACGAGCGCGATCACGAGGGCCAGGTTCGTGAGGTGCGCTGCGACGACGACGCGTTGGTGGAGGCGTTCGTCCGGCTCAACAACGAGGAGGGCGGCACGCTGAAACTCGCCCGCGACTGCGAGTACGAGCTGGAGGACCA